>JBKHWY010000626.1:0-2633 GCA_046566285.1 Gammaproteobacteria bacterium
GGCTCGGCGCGCTCGGCCAGCGCACCTTCATCGGCACCGAGTCGCGCATGATGACGGTATTTGCGCTCCTGCGCGACATCAGCGAAGGCAGCGAAATCGACCCGCGCGCGCGCATCGCGGAACTCAAGCGCCGCAAGATGGACATCGACGCGCAGATCGCCGAGATCAGCGCCGGCCGGCTGGAACTGATGGAACCGACCCAGGTGCGCGAGCGCTTCCTGCAAATGGTCGCCACCGCGCGCGAGTTGCTGTCGGACTTTCGCGCCGTCGACAATAACTTCCGCACGCTCGACCGCCAGGTGCGCGAGCACATCGCCACCTGGGATGGCAGCAAGGGCGAACTGCTGCAAGCCGTGTTCGGCCAGCGCGACCTGATTTCCGAAACCGACGAAGGCAAGAGCTTTCGCGCATTCTGGGATCTGCTGATGTCGCCCTCGCGCCAGGACGAACTCACCCGGCTGCTCGACAAGGTGATGCGGCTCGACGCCGTGCGCGAACTCAATCCCGACAGCCGCCTGCAGCGCATCCACTACGATTGGCTGGAAGCGGGCGAAGTCACCCAACGCACCGTCGCCCGCCTGTCCAGCCAGTTGCGGCGCTACCTGGACGACCAGGCGTGGCTGGAGAACCGCCGGATCATGCAGCTGATCCGCGACATCGAGCAAAAAGCGCTGGCCCTGCGCGGCCATGTCGAGGAACGCGGCTTCATGGAGATCGACGAGCCGGCGCCCAGTGTCGGCCTGTCGATGGACCGCAGCCTGTACAACCCGCCGTTCAAGCCGCGCATCACCCGGCGCATCGTGGTGGACGAGGAGGCGCCCATCAGCGCCGATGCGCTGTTCGCGCAAGTCTACGTCGACCCGCTGCGCCTCACCGCCAACATCCGCCGCGCCCTGCAGACCCGCCGCCAGGTCTCGCTGGCCAGCCTGATTCGGGAATTCCCCCTCGAGCAGGGCCTGGCGGAGCTGGCGACCTACCTGAAACTGGCCACGCAGGACCTGCGCGCCGCCATCGACGACGAGCACACCGAAAGCGTGAGCTGGCTGGACGAACACGGCCAGCTCCGTCACGCGACCCTCCCATTGATCATCTACGCACTATGACCGCCACGCCCACCGCATCCGACCACAACCCGCTGGGAGAACTGCTGGTCAACCTGTTCCAGGGCGTCGTGTATCGCGACAACGCCAGTCTGTGGCAAGCCATGATCGAACTGCAGGCGCGCGTGCGCGACTACTGCGCTACCCTGGGCCTCGAACTGATTCTCGACGAGGCCGAAGGCTATGCCTACCTGCGCCAGCGCGTGCCCGAACCCGGCGAAGCGGCGCTGCCGCGCCTGGTGCAGCGTCGCCAGCTGAGCTATCCGGTCAGCCTGATCCTGGCCCTGCTGCGCAAGAAGCTGGCCGAATTCGATGCCAGCGGCGGCGACACCCGCCTGGT
Source organism: Gammaproteobacteria bacterium (assembly GCA_046566285.1). Taxonomy (GTDB): domain Bacteria; phylum Pseudomonadota; class Gammaproteobacteria; order Burkholderiales; family Burkholderiaceae_D; genus Telluria_A. The sequence goes on from JBKHWY010000626.1 coordinate 1,441, forward strand.
GGTGGAGCGCGAACAGATCACCGAGCAGGTGCGCCTGTTCCTGCCCGAGACGGGCAACGAAGCGCGCCTGCAGGACCGCATCGACACCCACCTGAACAAGGTGGTGGAACTGGGTTTTCTCACCCGCCTGCGCGGGCAGGACAACCAGTTCGAAGTGCGGCGCATCCTGAAAGCGTTCGTCGATGCGCAGTGGCTCGGTGAATTCGACCAGCGCCTGGCGCACTATGCGGCGCACGCCAGCGCGCCGGAGGACCAGGCATGAATGCCCCCGGATTCCAGATGAGCGAAGCGGCGCGCGAGGCGGCCGGCGTGGGCGAACGCGCCGGTTTTCGCCTGCATCACTTCGAAGTGCTCAACTGGGGCACCTTCGATGCGCGCGTCTGGCGCCTGCATCCCGGCGGCGACAACATGCTCCTGACCGGCGACATCGGCTCGGGCAAGTCGACCCTGGTCGATGCGATCACCACGCTGCTGGTGCCGGCCCAGAAAATCAGCTACAACAAGGCCGCCGGCGCGGACGCGCGCGAGCGCAGCCTGCGCACCTACGTGCTGGGCCACTACAAGTCCGAACGCGGCGAGACCGGCATGGCCGCGCGCTCGGTGGCCCTGCGCGACCACCACAGCTACTCGGTCATCCTCGGCGTATTCCACAACGAAGGCTTCGGCCAGACCATCACGCTGGCCCAGGTATTCTGGTTCAAGGACCCGCGCGGCCAGCCCGAGCGCTTCTACGTGGTGGCCGACACCCAACTGAGCGTAGCCGAGCATTTCGCCGGCTTCGGCGCCGACATCGCCCAGCTGCGCAAGCGCCTGCGCGCCCATGACGGCCTGGCCATGCACGAAAGCTTCCCGCCCTACGGCGCGGATTACCGGCGCCGCTTCGGCATCGCCAGCGAACAGGCGATGGACCTGTTCCACCAGACCGTGTCGATGAAGTCGGTCGGCAACCTGACCGACTTCGTGCGCAGCCATATGCTGGAGCCGTCCGCCTCGGCGACGCGGGTCGATGCGCTGATTGCGCATTTCGACGATCTCAACCGCGCCCATGAAGCCGTCCTCAAGGCCAAGCGCCAGGCCGCGCTGCTGGCGCCGCTGGTGGCCGATTGCGACCGCCATGCCGCTCTCGCGGCCAGCAGCGACGCGCTGCGCCGCTGCCGCGATGCGCTGCGCTCCTACTTCGCGCGGCTGAAGGT
>JBKHWY010000627.1:0-2631 GCA_046566285.1 Gammaproteobacteria bacterium
GACTGGTTTCGCCGCAACGACCCCGACGTGGTGATCGGCTGGAGCGTCATCCAGTTCGACCTGCGCATGCTGCAGCGCCACGCCGAAGCCTACGGCATCCCGCTGGCGCTGGGGCGCGACGGCAGCGCGATGGAGTGGCGCGAGCACGGCACCCGCAACGGCCACTACTTTGCCGCCATCGCCGGGCGCCTCGTCATCGACGGCATCGACGCCTTGAAGTCCGCCACCTGGAGCTTCCCGTCGTTTAGCCTGGAATCGGTGTCGCAAGCCCTGCTGGGCGAAGGCAAGGCGATCGACAACCCGTACGACCGCATGGCCGAGATCGAGCGCCGCTTCGCCGAGGACAAGCCGGCGCTGGCGCACTACAACCTGCGCGACTGCGAACTGGTGACGCGCATTTTCGACAAGGCCGACCTGATGGCCTTCCTGCTCGAGCGCGCCAGCGTCACGGGCCTGCCGGCCGACCGCAGCGGCGGCTCGGTGGCCGCCTTCGAGCACCTGTACATGCCAATGATGCACCGGCTCGGCTTCGTCGCGCCCAACCTGGGCGACGTGGAAGGCGGCGATACGCCCGGCGGCTTCGTGATGGATTCGCAGTCCGGCCTGTTCGATTCGGTCATCGTGCTCGACTACAAAAGCCTGTACCCGTCGATCATCCGCACCTTTCTGATCGACCCGGTGGGCCTGATCGAAGGCGTGCGCGATCCCGACCCGGAGCACAGCGTGGAAGGCTTTCGCGGCGCGCGCTTTTCGCGCACGCGCCACTGCCTGCCCGCCATCGTCACGCAGATTTCTCAAGGGCGCGATGCGGCCAAGCGCGAGCAGAACAAGCCGCTCTCGCAGGCGCTGAAAATCATCATGAACGCCTTCTATGGTGTGCTGGGATCGAACGGCTGCCGCTTTTTCGACCCCCGGCTGGCCTCGTCGATCACCCTGCGCGGGCACGAGATCATGCACCAGACCCGCCGCCTGATCGAAGCGCAGGGCTACCAGGTCATCTACGGCGACACCGACTCCACCTTCGTGTGGCTGCGCCACGCGCACAGCGACGAGGAAGCCGGGCGCATCGGGCGCGCGCTGGTGCAGCATGTGAACAGCTGGTTCGCCCAGCACCTGCAGGACGAATTCAGGCTGGACTGCGCGCTCGAGCTGCAGTACGAGACCCATTACGCGCGCTTCCTGATGCCCACCATCCGCGGTTCGGACGAAGGCAGCAAGAAGCGCTACGCGGGACTGGTGCGCAAGCCCGGCGGCGGCGAGCAGATGGTGTTCAAGGGATTGGAGACGGTGCGCAGCGACTGGACCCCGCTGGCGCAGCAGTTCCAGCAGGCGCTGTACCAGCGCATCTTCAAGGCCGAGCCGTATCGGGACTACGTGCGCGACTATGTCGAGCGCACGCTGGCCGGCGAGTTCGACGACCTGCTGGTGTACCGCAAGCGCCTGCGCCGCTCGCTGGACGAGTACGAGCGCAACGTCCCGCCGCAAGTGCGCGCCGCGCGCATCGCCGACGACGTCAACCGCCAGCAGGGCAGGCCGCTGCAGTACCAGAACGGCGGCTGGATCCGCTATGTGATGACGGTGGCCGGGCCCGAGCCGCTCGAAGCGCTACGCTCGCCGATCGACTACGACCATTACGTGAGCAAGCAGCTGCAGCCGGTGGCCGATGCCATTCTGCCCTTCGTGGACGACGATTTCGGGATGCTGACGAGCCGGCAGGGCAGCCTGTTCTGACAGGCCAGCCTGCCTTGCCGGGCCCTTCGCCAGCCGGTGCCTAGCGCAAGGCGAATACCTGCACCGACTGGGCGCCCGCCGCGACGGCGACGCGCCCGGCTTCATCGGCCGCCATGCCTGATGCTGCAGCAGCCGGATACAAGGCTTGCAGGACGGCGCCCGGGCGCAAGCCTTGAATATTGGCCTGCGCCGCCGCGCTGCCGTAATTGATCACGACCAGCGTGGCCTCGCCGTCCAGTTCGCGGCGAAACGACAGCACCGGTCCTTGCGCCTTCGCTTGCACGTAACTGCCGCGCGCAATCGATGGGCGCGTATTGCGCAGGGCGAGCATGGCCTTGTAGAAGGACAGCAGCGAGCCGGGGTCGGCCGACTGCGCGGCCACGTTGCGCGCGGCCGCATTCGACGCCAGCGCGCGGAATGGCGTGCCGGTGGTGAAGCCCGCAGTGCTGGCGTCCACGCTCCAGCTCATCGGCGGGCGCAGGCCCGGGTCGCCGGCCAGCGGCGCGGTGGACATGCCGATTTCCTCGCCGTAGTAGATGAAAGGCGTGCCCGGTTGGAGCAGATAGGTGGCCGCGGCCAGGCGGTACTGGCTCTCGTTGCCGTTGAGCTGGTTCCACACCCGGGTGCCGGCAAAGCTGTCGTGGTTGGACAGCATGGTGGACATGGTCAGCGGCGCGCCCGGGAAGTAATTGGCGACCCGCGCCGCCGCCGACGCGTCCCCGCGTGCGGCGGCCAGGATGTCGGTCTGGTGTCCGAACGCGAACGCGCTGCTGCCCGCGCCCAGGCTGCCGAAGCCGATCGGATCGTCCGGCGCTTCCGACACCATGAAACGGCGCTGGTAGCCCGCCACCAGGGCGCGCAAGTCACCCATGAGGGCGTAGTTCTCCGGCTGGGCGACCA
>JBKHWY010000628.1:0-2619 GCA_046566285.1 Gammaproteobacteria bacterium
ATCCGTGCCGGCATAGCGGTCCAGGGACAGCAACGCGAGCACCGCGGTCAAAACGGGAAATGCGGCCACGATGAGAACATTGGTGCACAACGCGGTCCAGGTGAAGATCGGCATCTTCATCATGGTCATGCCGGGCGCGCGCATCTTGACGATGGTGACGATCAGGTTCACGCCGGACAAGAGCGTTCCGACCCCGGCAATCTGCAGGGACCAGATGTAATAGTCCACCCCGACGTCGGGACTGGCGAGGATGCCCGACAGCGGCGGATAGGCCAGCCAGCCGGTCTTGGCGAATTCGCCGACGAACAGGGAAATCATCACCAGCACGGCGCCGAAGGTGGTCATCCAGAAGCTGAAGTTGTTCAGGAACGGGAAGGCCACGTCGCGCGCGCCGATCTGCAGGGGCACCACGTAGTTCATCAGGCCCGTCACCAGCGGCATGGCGACAAAAAAGATCATGATCACGCCGTGGGCGGTGAAGACCTGGTCGAAGTGGTGCGGCGGCAGGAAGCCGGCATTGTCGCCGAAGGCCAGCGCCTGCTGGGCGCGCATCATGATGGCGTCGGCAAAGCCGCGCAGCAGCATGACAAGACCCAGGATCATGTACATGATGCCGATCTTCTTGTGGTCGATACTGGTGATCCAGTCACGCCACAGCGGGCCCCACAGTTTGAATTTGGTGAGCGCGCCCAGGAGGGCCAGGCCGCCCAGCGCCACCATCGCGAAGGTCGCGATCAGGATCGGCTCGTGGACGGGAATCGCGTCCCAGCCGAGCCGGCCGAATACCAGCGTGCTTAGATCAGTAGTTTGTTGCATGGTCACTCTTCATCGAAATCAGTTGCTTGTCCGCGGGGGTCGTGCAGATTTCCTTGGACGAATTGGCGGCAGCGTGCTCGCCGTGTTCCTTGCCCTTGCTGGATGCCCCTTCGCGCGCACGACGCGCGTCCTCGGCCATCATCTGGTTCATGCAGGTGCTGCCCGGGGCCACGCAGCGGTTCACCACCGCATTGAACAGCCCCGCTTCGGCGGCACCGAAGGCGCGCGCAGGTTCGCGCTCGCTCGGCTTTTCCAGCGCCAGGTAAGCGGCGCGGTCGAGCGTGCCGCCGGCGGCGCGGGTGCTGGCAACCCACTGGTCGAACTCGCCCTGGGACACGCCCTTGTACTTGAAGCGCATGTGTGAAAAGCCCGCACCGCTGTAGTTGGCCGAGAAGCCGTCGAATGTGCCCGGCTTGTTCAGCACCGCGTGCAGGGTGGTTTCCATGCCCGGCATGGCGTAGATCTGGCCGGCCAGGGCAGGAATGTAAAACGAATTCATCACCGACGAGGCGCTGATCTTGAAGCGGATCGGCACGTCCACCGGGGTCACCAGCTGGTTCACGGTCGCGATGCCCTGCTCCGGATAAATGAACAGCCACTTCCAGTCCAGCGCCACCACCTGGACTTCCAGGGTTTTGACATTCGCGGGCAGGGGCCGGTTGGCATCCAGGCGCGACAAGGGACGATACGGATCGAGCAGGTGGGTGCTGACCCAGGTGATCAGGCCCAGCACGATGATGATCAAGAGCGGCGCGCCCCAGATCACCAGCTCCAGCTGGGTCGAGTGATCCCAGTCCGGCTCGTACTTGGCGGTAGTATTGTTCTTGCGATAGCGCCAGGCAAACAGCACGGTCAGCGCGATCACGGGGACGATGATCAACAGCATCAATGCAACGGAAATCACCAGCAAACGACCTTGCTGGTTGGCGATGTCTCCCGACGGATTCATCACCACCGTATTGCATCCTGCCAATAGCAACATTGGCAGCAAGCTCAGGCTACGACGGAGGGTTGTGTTTCGCATGCAGTGTTTTACTCAACAGACTATGGAGATCGTGCTTCTGTAATGCCGACGGCTGGCGCTGAACATTGGACACTTTGTCCTAGGGCAGCGCTTTTTCCAGAGTAGTGAGATGAGTGAGACGAGCAGAACATCATGGCTATTACAACGAATATTGACGGCTTTACCCCTTCCGCTCCACGTCCCAACCAGGCTGCGCGCAACATCAATACGCGCGACGGCCACATCGCACCGGGCGAGATCGCCATCGGCGTGGTGATCGGGCGTGCCTCCGAATACTTCGACTTTTTCGTCTACGCGATCGCTTCCGTGCTGGTGTTCCCGGCGGTGTTCTTCCCAAACATGAGCGCACTGGACGGCACCCTGGCCTCCTTCGCCGTGTTCGCGCTGGCATTTGTCGCGCGTCCGTTCGGCACTGTCGCCTTCATGAAGCTGCAGGAAAAATACGGGCGTGAAGCCAAGCTGGCCACCGCCCTCTTCCTCTTGGGCACCTGCACGGTGGGCATGGCCTTCCTGCAGCCGGTGGCCGAATTCGGCGCCACCTCGGCCCTGCTGCTGGCGGCCCTGCGCATCGGCCAGGGCATCGCGCTGGGCGGCTCCTGGGACGGCTTGCCGTCGCTCCTGGCCCTGAACGCCCCGCAGAACAAGCGCGGCTGGTATGCCATGATCGGCCAGCTGGGTGCGCCGGTGGGCTTCATCATCGCCGCCGGCCTGTTTTCCTACCTGCTGGCGGCGCTGTCGTCGGAAGACTTCCTGACCTGGGGCTGGCGCTACCCCTTCTA
>JBKHWY010000629.1:0-2610 GCA_046566285.1 Gammaproteobacteria bacterium
CGAGCAGGGTTGGGATATCCATGCCGTCGGCACGCCGGAAGAGCTGGTGGCGTTCGCACGGGCATTCAGCCGCCGGCATTACCTGCGTGGAGTCTAGAACACAAACAAGCATGAACAATATCGGACCGACTTTAGAGACTCTCACGCACCGGCTGGCCGACACGCCGGCGGACTTCCTGGCCGACCCGGGCCAGGTGAGCGCGGCGGCGCTGATCCACGACCTCCTGCGCCGGCATGGCGCGCGGCCGGCCCGCGTCACGCTGCAGCGCTTCCAGAGCGCCGATTCGCGCGATGAACGCAGCCGCCTGACGCTCGCCTGCGTGATCGTCTGGCTGCTGTCGTACGACTGGTTCGCGGCGCGCAGCTTCAGTGAAGCGCAACTGCTGGAGGCACTCGACGGCACGGCCACCAGCCTCGCCGAGGGTGTGGCGGCGCAGGCGTACGTGCAGGATCCGGACCGGCGCGAGGAGCTGGCGCGCATCGTGCTCGCGCGCTTGGATTTGCGGCCCGAAGGCGAAACGCTGGAGCAGGCCACGGACCGCCTGTCCGGCATCAGCGGCACCGAGCGGCGCCGCCTGGTGGAAGCCAGCCGTGCGGCCCAGCAGCGGGCGCGCGAGATCCGGGAAGCGCTGGCGCGCAAGGCCGCCGAGGAAGCGGCGGACAAGTGGACGCGCGACTGATGGTGGCCTGCGCCGGCGACGCGGACCGCTTTCCAACGCTCAGTAGCGCCGGCCGCCGGATACTGGCCTTCATGCGCGAGCATCCACATGCGCCGATCTACCGCAACCACAGCGGCAACCGCCTGCTGGCAGGCGAAGTCGAGCAGGTGCGCGCGTTCGAACACGAGGTCGGCGAGGCCGTCGTGGGCTGGCAGCCCGGCACACTACCCGCCTGGATGCAGCCCTTCATCGACCAGGTGTTCGCGCAGGTGCCGCATTACCGCCGCCAGGGGCCGCCCCCTGAGACGTTCGAGGCCATCGCCCCGGTCAGCCGCGCCGATCTGGCCGAGGACGTGACGCGCTTCGTGCCGGACGGGTTGCCGCTGGACCGGCTGCTGAACTTTCGCACCACCGGCACCACCGGCCATCCGCTGCAGGTGCCCTCGCATCCGGTGGTGGCGGCGCGCTACCTGGCCTTTCACAAGCGCGCCCTGCGCCGTGCCGGTGTGGAACTGCGTCATGGAGCAGGGCAGGTGGGCGTGGTGCTGCTGGGGCACCAGCAGCGCTGCTTTACCTACGTGTCGGTGACGCCCACGATGGACGAATCGGGCCTGGCGAAACTGAACCTGCATCCGAACGACTGGCGCGATCCCGCCGACCGCGCGCCCTACCTCGAAGCCCTCGATCCGGAAGTGGTGGCCGGCGACCCGATTTCCTTCACCGAGCTCCTGACCCTGCCCACCACGCTGCGCCCGCGCGCGCTGATGTCGGTATCGATGACGCTCATGCCCGGCTTGCGGGCGGCGCTGGAGGCGCGCTTCGGCTGTCCGGTGCTGGACATCTATTCGCTCAATGAGGTGGGACCGGTGGCGGCCTGGGATGCGCGCGCCGGTGGACACGTGCTGCTGCAACCGCGCCTGTACGTGGAACTGCTCGGCCCTGACGGCAAGCCCGTTGCGCCGGGCGCGCGCGGCGAGATCACCGTCACGGGCGGCTTCAACGACTGGCTGCCGCTGCTGCGCTACCGCACGGGCGACCACGCTTCGCTGGCGTTCGGACCGGACGGCCCGGTGCTCATCGACCTGTGCGGACGCGACCCGGTGCGCTATCGCACTCTGCAGGGCCGGTGGATCAACAATATCGAGATCAGCCACGCGCTCGCGCCCCTGCCGATCGCGCACTACGCTTTTCACCAGTGCGCGGACGGGGCGCTGGAACTCTTGCTGGCGCCCGCCGCGATGGGGATGGCGCCGCAGGCCACGCGGCTGCTGGCCGCGCTGTTCGGCGACCAACCGGTGGCGGTCAAGCTGCTCACGGCCGAGGACAAGGTGCGCCAGTACACATCCAGTCTCGCGGGGGCGCTGGCCTGATGGATGCGCTTGAAGCCGGTGCCAATGCATTGGCCACCGGTTCGATCCTGCTGGCGGCACGCAACAGCGTGCACACGTGGTGGACGGGCATCCTCGGCTGCGCCTTGTTCGCCTGGGTGTTCTTCCATGCGCAGTTGTACGCGGATGTGACCCTGCAGGTGTTTTTCGTGGCTTCCAGCGCATGTGGATGGTGGCATTGGCTGCGCGGCCAGGCTGGCCATGCCGCACCGATGGGCTACCTGGAACGGGGCGAAGGCGGGAAGGCTTTCGGCATCGCGCTGGTGGTCACTGCGGCCTATGGCGCGCTGCTGCACGCGCTCACCGACGCGTACGCGCCATTTGCCGATTCGGCCGTGCTGGCGTTCAGCGTCATCGCGCAACTGCTGATGATACGGCGCCGCATCGAGACCTGGCCGTTCTGGCTGCTGGTCAATACCATCGCGGTGCCGCTGTACTGCAGTCGTGGGCTGTACCTGACCGCGCTGCTGTATGCCTGCTACTGGGTCAATGCGCTCGTCGCCTGGCGCGCCTGGCAGCGCGGCTTGCGCCGGCTCGACCACCTGACGTATGCGCGCGGCCTC
>JBKHWY010000630.1:0-2610 GCA_046566285.1 Gammaproteobacteria bacterium
CGCGACGGCGGCGCCTGGATTTGCCGGCTCGACGACGCGCCGCCGGTGTCCGGACATCGACCCTCGGTCGACGTCCTGTTCCGCTCTGCCGCCCGGGTCGCGGGCTCGCGGGCGATCGGCGTGATCCTCACCGGCATGGGCAAGGATGGCGCGGCCGGCATGCTGGAAATGAAGCAGGCCGGCGCCTACAACTTCGCCCAGGACGAAGCATCCTGCGTGGTGTTCGGCATGCCGCGCGAAGCCATCGCGCTGGGCGCGGCCCACGAAGTTGCACCTTTGACTGCACTACCCGGAATGGTCCTTGGTTACTTGGCAACGCAAGGGGGCCGGGCGTTGCGCGTATGAGGCGAAACGTCTGTTTTTTGCAGCCAGTTTGTTCGCGTAGAGCAACAAAAATGCTATGCTTCACCAACGCTTCTGCAGGACCGAAGCCTGTCAAACAACCAGAGTAAGAGAATCAACGGAGTAATTCATGGCTGATCCAAAGTTGCGGTTTTTAGTAGTTGACGATTTCTCGACGATGCGCCGGATCGTGCGCAATCTGTTGAAGGAGCTGGGGTATGCGAACGTCGACGAAGCCGAAGACGGCGTCATGGCGTTGGCCAAGCTGCGCAGCGAGCCGTTCGACTTCGTGGTCTCGGACTGGAACATGCCGAACATGGACGGCCTGACCATGCTGCAGAACATCCGTGCCGATCCCGCGCTGGCCAAGCTGCCGGTGCTGATGGTGACGGCCGAGGCGAAGAAGGAGAACATCATCGCCGCTGCCCAGGCGGGCGCCAACGGCTACGTGGTCAAGCCTTTCACGGCCGCCACGCTGGACGAGAAGCTGAACAAGATCTTCGAAAAACTCGACAAAGTCGGAGCCTGATCATGGGCGAGCACAGCCTTGAGAGCGTGGTCCATCCGGGCGGCGCTCAGGGAGAGCCGGGCACGCACGACGAATTTTTAAGCCGTATCGGCCACATGACGCGCGCGCTGCACGAGAGCCTGCGCGGCCTGGGCCTGGACAAACTGATTGAGAAGGCGGCCAGCAGCATCCCCGATGCGCGCGACCGCCTGGATTACGTGGCGCGCCTGTCCGAACAGGCGGCCCAGAAGGTGCTCAACGCAACCGACGCGGCCGCGCCGCTGCAGGACGCCATCGACACCCGCGCGGCCAGCCTGGCCGGCGCCTGGCAAAGCCTGCTGGACGCGCCCCTGGTCAGCGAAGCCGAATGGCGCGCGGTGGCCCAGCAAACCGTATCAGGCCTGGGCGCCGCCCGCGGCGAAGCCAGCGCCACCCGCGCGCACCTGATGGACATCATGATGGCGCAGGACTTCCAGGACCTGACCGGGCAGGTGATCACCAAGGTCACCCACATCGCCCAGGACCTGGAAAAGCAGCTGGTGCAAATGCTGGTCGACTTCGCGCCGCCCCAGGTCAGGCGCGAATTCGATAACGGGCTCCTGAACGGCCCGCAGATCAACCCTGAAGGCAAGAGCGACGTCGTGGCCGACCAGAGCCAGGTCGACGATCTCCTCGACAGCCTCGGATTCTAGGCGTACCGCTGGCTGACGGCGGACGCTCTTCTTCGGCACCATCTCGCGAACACTACAATGCACGAAACAAATTTCATCGTCCGCGAACCGCTGCTCGATCCAAAACAGCGCGTGATCGGTTACGAACTCTCCTGGCAGCACCACAACAACCAGGTCATCACCCCGGAAAACCTCGAGTCGCTGGTCAGCTTCGTGGCCGAAAACGTCAACGACGAGGAGCACGGCTGGCTGTTGCGCGACAAGGTCCTGTTCCTCGAAGCCGTGCCGGCCATGCTGTCGCGCGACGCGCTGTTCAACATGCCGCCCGAGCGCACCGTGTTGACCCTCAAGGCCAACGACCTGACCGACCCGCGCACCCTGACCACCGCGCAGGCCTTGCGCGCCGGCGGGATGGGCATCTCGATCCGCGACAGCGAGATGAGCCAGCTGGGGCGCAACCTGAACATCACCGCCTCCTACGTCGAAGTGCGCTTCACCGGCGCCGACGTGGCGGCGCAGGCGCGCACCTACGCGGCCGGCAAGCAGGCCGGCGTGCGCATGGTGGGGCGGCCGGTGAACAGCTGGGCCGACTTCGACGCCTGCGCGGCCCTGGGCCTGGACGCCTTCGTCGGCAAGCTGCACCTGACCCCGCGTCCCGGCACTGCGGTCAAGGGCATGAACCCGGCCCAGACCATCATCCTGCAGCTGATGCAGATGGTGCAGGCCAACGAAGACATTCCCAAGATCGAGAGCGTGTTGAAGCGCGATCCGGCGCTGTCGTACAAGCTGCTGCGCTTCATCAACTCGGCCGGCTTCGGCGCCACCCGCGAGATCCAGTCGCTACGCCAGGCCATCGCCATGCTCGGCTACGCGCCCCTGTATCGCTGGCTGACTTTACTCTTGGCCAGTGCCTCCACCAGCGGCTATTCGCCGGTGCTGATGGAAACGGCGGTGGTGCGCGGCCGCCTGGCCGAGCTGCTGGGCAACGCGGTGCTGGCGCAGATCCTGCGCGACCTGGTGTCCCGCAGCTCCCTGATCACCCTCATGTACCAGCGGGACAACTTCGCGCCGCACTCGCAGGAGGAGCAC
>JBKHWY010000631.1:0-2601 GCA_046566285.1 Gammaproteobacteria bacterium
GGCATCCCGATGCTCGCGGCGATTTCCGCGCCGACCACGCTGGCGATCGCGCTGGCCGACGAGGATCCGCTCATCTGCGGGTACGCGGCCGGGGCGATGGGAAGGATCGGCACGGGATCGGCGATGCAGGCGCTCGGCGCCCGCGCCGGTCAGACCGTGCTCGACGTCGCGGCCGGCACCGCGGTGTCGATCGCGCTGTCGACCAGCGAAGTGCCGTATCCGGCGCCGCAGGGTGTGGCAGAAGCGCCCTGGAGCGGGTTTGCGCCCGGGCGCCCCCATCCGGCCGACTGGCAAACCATGGATGGACAGCGCGACTTCCTGGTGCGCCAGCCGGAAGGGCGCTACCTGTTCCTGCGCATCCGCATGACGGGAGACGGGCGCCACACCCCGCGCATCGAACGCGTGCGCGTGGACTTCCCGCGCCAGACCAGCCTGGACCAGCTGCCGCTGGTGTTTCGCGACAGTCCCGAGGCGGAGGACTTCAGCGAACGCTTTATGGCCTTGCTGGACAGCTTCCTCGACGATGTCGACCAGCAGATCAGCCGCATGCCGGCGCTGCTCGACGCCGACGGCGTGCCCGAGGAGGTCTTGCCCTGGCTGGGCAGCTTCCTCGACATCGCGATGGATCCGGCCTGGGATGCGGCGCGCCGGCGCCGCCTGCTGCAGGCCGCGCCCAAGCTGTATCGGATGCGGGGTACCGTCGATGGCATGCGCGCGGCCATTCGCCTGGTGTTCGATGTCGACCCGGTGATCCGCGAAGCGGCCAACGAACGGGCCTGGGGCGCGCTCGGGGCGGTGGCGCTGGGCGGGGGCACGCGCCTGTTCGGCCCGTCGGAATGGCGCTTTCGCCTGGACCGTTCGCGCCTGGGGCGCGCGCCGCTGCGCAGCGTGGGCCAGGCCGAGCTCGACCCGTTCAGCTCGCTGGCCTACCGTTTCGACGTGCTGGTGCCCTTGCGGCTGGACCCCACCATGCGCCGGCGCCTGGAGCAGCTGATCGAAGCACAAAAGCCCGCGCACACGGTGGCGCGGCTGCAGGACGGCGGGGGCCAGTACCTGCTGGGCGCCGGCCTGAACGTGGGAATCAACACCACTCTGGCGCCGTTCGAACCGAGTGTGCTGGGTAGCAATGTACAGCTCGGTCGTGCCACCGTGCTGTCCCGGGCCCGTCCAGCCCACCTTGATGCCTTGCATCCCGACGCCTGAAGCAGACCATGGAGCAATTCACATGAACCACAATCTTGACCAGCCCGGTTCCTGCACGCCAATGCCCGAGTTCGAGCGGCTGCAGTTCTACTACGGACGCAGCCTGACGGTTGCCGACCTGCAGACCGAGCAGCAGTACTTCCTGGACAAGCTGCGCCTGCACGCGCGCTGCTTTCACGGCACCGGCATCGTGTGCGGCCTGGGCGTGACGCCGGTGCCCCAGCCCAGGGATTGCGACAGCGAGCACGACCAGCGCCGCCACGAGGTCGCGGGCGAATTGCGCCGGGTCACGGCGAAGCTGGCGCAGATCGATGCCGACCAGCAGGAGCAGGGGCCGCGCGCGCAGCTCGAGGGCGAGCAGGAAGGCTTGCTGCGCGAGCTCGAGCGCCTGGGCGGGGCGCCGGCGCGCGCCCCATTGCCGGTGTGCGTCAACGTCGAATGCGGCTGGGCCCTGGATTGCGAAGGGCGCGAGATCATCGTGCGCGCGGCCCAGGTGCTGGACTTGCGCCGGCTGCTCTCGCGCGAAGACTTGCGCCAGATCGACCAGGCCGAGCGCGGCGAAGGGGAACGCCCGGTGATCGAACTGGCCGTGTGCTACTGCGAACGGCAGACCTATCCCTCACGCCCCATCGCCCAGGACCATTGCGACCTGCCGCAGCAATGCCGCTATGGCCGGGTGAACGAAGCGTTCCGCTTCAGCGCGCGCCTGCAGCATCAGGCCCCGGATAAGCGCTGCGGCAACTGTTGCGAGCCCTGCGCCGACTCTTGCGTGGTGCTGGCCCATATCCGCTGGCCGCTCGACGCGCCGCTCGATGTGGCCGACATCGACTGGCGCGCCCGTCGCGAGGTGGGGGTGTACCAGAGCACGGTGATCGACGGCATCAGCTGGGTGCACGGGGCGCACTACGACGCCGACGGCGCCAAGCAGGTGCTGGGCACCCAGGTGCGCGGCGCCGGCCGCAGCGACGGCATCGAAGTGCATTTTTCCAAGCCGGTGTACGCGGAGACCTTGCAGGCCGGCGTGGTCGACTTGTGGCGGGTGCAGGGCGGCAAGGGCCTGGCCGGGGTGATTTCCCACATCGAAGGCAGCTACGTGGGGGTGCCCGCTAGCGGACTGGTCAAGAGCTTCAAGTTCCGCGACGACAGCGGCGAAACCCTCAACCCGGGCGACCGGGTGCTGGTGCAGGTACGTTGCAATTTCATTCTCGATGCCTGCTGCAAGATGGTGGACGGCGAACATGCCGGCGGGCTGGTGCCGCAGCTGGCCGGCTACCGCAATCGCGTGAGCGCCAGTGCGGTGCCGCCGCGTCCGCCCTGTGCGGAGCGGCCCCAGCCCTGGACCTCAGGCAATGGCCGGCCCGGCGCCACGTTCGAAAGCTGGTTTTTCATCGACTAGCC
>JBKHWY010000632.1:0-2571 GCA_046566285.1 Gammaproteobacteria bacterium
CCCTCAGTGGCATCGTTCCTCTCTGAGCAAGCGCGGTATGGGTCCTGGCCTTCGCCAGGAGTCGTTCCGAGCAGTGCGCAGGGACGACGGCCCAACGGCGAACAATACATCCCCCGCGATCTCCACCCCTGGCAGTGATCACATTACGGAGCTCACGTGAACCTATCCCCCATCCCCCTGGCGGTGCGCAGCACCTGCCCGTATTGCGGCGTCGGCTGCGGCGTGTCCGCCACCCCCACAACCGACGGCATCAGCATCGCCGGCGACCCGGATCACCCGGCCAATCGCGGCCGCCTGTGCGTCAAGGGCTCGGCGCTGGCCGAAACCATCGGCCTCGAAGGCCGCCTCCTGCACCCTCAACTGCGTGACAACGGCGAGCTGCGCCAGGCCAGCTGGGACGAAGCCCTGACCCGCGTGGCCGATGGCTTTCAGCGCATCATCGCCGAGCATGGCCCCGACGCGGTGGCCCTGTACGTCTCCGGCCAGCTGCTGACCGAGGACTACTACGTCGCCAACAAGTTCATGAAGGGCTACGTCGGCAGCGCCAACATCGACACCAATTCGCGCCTGTGTATGTCCTCGGCCGTAGCCGGCCACAAGCGCGCCTTCGGCGGCGACCTGGTCCCCGGCTGCTACGAGGACTTCGACCAGGCCGACATGGTGGTGCTGGTGGGATCCAACGCGGCCTGGTGCCACCCGATCCTGTTCCAGCGCATCACGCGCCTGAAGGAAGCGCGGCCCGAGGTGACCATCGTCGTCATCGACCCGCGCCGCACCGCCACCTGCGAGCTGGCCGACCTGCACCTGCCGGTCAAGCCGGGCACGGATGTGTGGCTGTTCAATGGCCTCTTGCACCATCTCGTGCGCGAGGGCGCCCTGGACGAGGCCTTCCTGGCGGCCCACACGGAAGGGTTGAGCGAGGCGCTGGCGGCGGCCGGCGAGTGCACCGACGTGGAGAGCGTGGCGCGTCAGTGCAAGCTGGACCCGAAGGCGGTGCAGGCATTCTTCGACCAATTCGCGGTTACGCGCAAGGTGATCACGGCGTTCTCGATGGGCGTGAACCAGTCCTCGGCGGGCACCGACAAGGTCAACAGCATCATCAACTGCCACCTGGCCACGGGACGCATCGGCCAGCCGGGCATGGGGCCGTTCTCGATCACCGGCCAGCCGAATGCCATGGGTGGCCGCGAAGTCGGTGGGCTGGCCAATATGCTGGCCGCGCACATGGACTTGCAAAACCCGGCCCACCGCGAGACGGTGCAGGACTTCTGGCAGTCGCCGGCAATGGCAACTACCATGGGCCTGAAAGCGGTGGACCTGTTCCGGGCCATCGAGGACGGGCGGGTCAAGGCCGTGTGGGTCATGGCGACCAATCCCATGGTCAGCCTGCCGGATGCCAACCAGGTGCAGCGCGCGTTAGAACAGTGCGAACTGGTGGTGGTCTCGGACATCAACGCCAGCACCGACACCAATGCGTTCGCCGACGTGCTGCTGCCGGCGCTGGGCTGGGGCGAGAAGGATGGCACGGTGACCAACTCCGAACGGCGCATCTCGCGCCAGCGCGCGTTCCTGCCGGCGCCCGGCGAAGCGCGCGCCGACTGGCGCATCATCTGCGACGTGGCCACGCGCATGGGGTTCGCTGGCTTCGGCTTCGAGTCGGCGGCCGCCATTTTCGACGAGCACGCGCGCCTGTCGGGCTTCCGGAACGAGGCCGGTTCGGTGCCGCGCATGTTCGACATCTCGGCCCTGGCCGGGCTGACGCGCAGTCAATACGACCAGTTGGAGCCGATCCAGTGGCCCGTCCGTCGCGAAGGCGAGCGCCTGGTTGGCACGACGCGCCTGTTCGGCGACGGCCGTTTCGCCCATCCCGACGGCCGCGCGCGCCTGGTGCCGACGGCGCCACGCGCGCCCGTCAACGGCACCGACAGCGAATTCCCGCTGGTGCTCAACACCGGCCGCGTGCGCGACCAGTGGCACACCATGTCGCGCACCGGCAAGTCGGCGCGCCTGGGCGAGCACGTGCCGGAATCGTTCATCGACCTGCACCCGCAGGACGCGCTGCTGTGCGGGGTGCGCGAGGGCGAGCTCGCGCGCGTTAAAAGTCCGTGGGGCGCGATGGTGGCGCGTGTGCAGCACAGCGGCGGCATCGCGCGCGGCGGCGTGTTCGTGCCGATCCACTGGAATGGGCAGACGGCGTCGGACGCGCGCGTGGGCACGGTGGTCAACCCAGAGGTGGACCCGGTGTCGGGCGAGCCGGAGTTCAAGCACACGCCGGTGATCGTCGAGCGCTTCGGGGTGGCATGACACGCGTTCGTGCTGTCGCGCACGGAACTGGCGCTGGACCAGGTGGCCTACTGGACGCGCGTCCAGGGCCGCGGCTTTGCGCGCTACGAGATGGCGGGGCGCACGCAGCCGAAGGACCGGGCCGCGTGGGCGCGCGCGCTGTTGGGTGTGACGCAGGAGGACGCCGACTGGCTTGAGTACGAGGACAGCAGCGAGGGCGTGTACCGCGCCGTGCATGTGGTGGGCGAGCGCATCGAGCAGTGCATTTTCGTGTCGCCCCGTCCGGAT
>JBKHWY010000633.1:0-2569 GCA_046566285.1 Gammaproteobacteria bacterium
GGCGTCGTGGTCGGCATCACGATGACGGCCCGGCAGTTCAGCTTCGCGGCGGACAGCGCGACGCCCTGCGCGTGATTGCCGGCCGATGCCGTGATGACGCCGCGCTTGAGCTGCGCGTCCGACAGCTGGGCCATCTTGTTGTATGCACCCCGCACCTTGAAACTGAATACGTTCTGAATGTCCTCGCGCTTGAAATAAATTCGGTTCCGGTAGCGCTGCGACAGGGCAGGCGCCAGTTCCAGCGGCGTTTCGGAAGCGACGTCATAGACGCGCGCGGTCAGGATTTTCTTCAGGTAATCGGGGGCGGTGGTGGTGGCGGTGGTCATGATCGGCGAACGAAGGAATCGGAGCCGGGCGCTGCCGGCCCTGGCGGACGCGGCGTATCGTGTCCGGGCGGTATATTTCCCTCATTATAATGGACCGCTTCCGCTCATGCTCCTCCACCCTACATCGTTCCCATGATTGAATCCGCTGTCCTCTGGCTTCTGAAAGTTGTTGCCGCGCCGACAGTGGGATTGACCTCGGTGTTCCTGATCGCCTTCGTCTCCGCCACCCTGTTGCCGCTGGGCTCCGAGCCGGCCGTGTTTGCGGTGGTGAAAGCCAACCCGCAATTGTTCTGGCCGGCCGTGCTGGTGGCCACCTGCGGCAACACCCTGGGCGGGGCCTTCGACTACTTCCTCGGCTACCGCGCCAAGGAAGCGTTCGCCAAGGAACGCAAGACGCGCTGGTTCGGCTGGCTGGCGCGCTACGGCGCCAAGACCATGCTGCTGTCCTGGGTGCCGGCCATCGGCGACCCCTTGTGCACCCTGGCGGGCTGGCTGCACCTGCCGTTCTGGCCCAGCATCGGCTACATGGCCATCGGCAAGTTCGCGCGCTATCTGACCATGACGGCGGCCCTGCTCTACATTCCGGATGGATTCTGGAAGCAGCTGGCGCACATGATGGGCTGAGTGCGCACGAGCAGCGATAACCGGAAACGGTTTGAAGGGGTTTTTTCTTCACGAAACGGAATCTTTCCTCCCATCCCGTTGTTTTTTCAGACTTTTAGGGCACCCATCCCGGCCCTCGAAAAGCAGTCCGTTCCAGCGTGGTGCAACGCAATACTGTAGAATGGACCCTCCAAGGATCGCATTTGATTTCAAGACTTGAGTCCACGAAGAGTCCACGACTACATGAACGCTCCCGCACAAATCCAGGCATTGCTGGCGGAAACGCCGGGACACGCGCCGACCCGCCTGCGCGAAATCCCCTACAACTACACCTCGTTCTCGGACCGCGAAATCGTGATCCGTCTGCTGGGTGAGTCGTCCTGGCGCCTGCTCGACGAGTTGCGCGGGGCGCGCCAGACCGGCCGTTCGGCCCGCATGCTGTACGAAGTGCTGGGCGACATCTGGGTCGTGCGCCGCAACCCCTACCTGCAGGATGACCTGCTGGACAATCCCAAGCGCCGCCAGGAACTGATCGATGCCCTGCATCACCGCCTGGCCGAGGTGGACAAGCGCCGCCTGGCCATCGATGCATCGGATGAAAGCAGCGAAGCGGCGCGCAACCGCAGCGCCGCCGTCGAGCAACTGGTGAAGGCCGCGCACAAGGCCGTGGACGACTTCGCCGCGGAATTCCGCGCCACCTACGACCTGCGCAAGCGCGCCACCCGCGTGCTGGGCCAGTACACCGACAAGCACAACATCCGCTTCGACGGCATGCACCGCATCTCGCACGTAACCGATGCCACCGACTGGCGCGTCGAGTATCCGTTCGTCGTGCTCGTGCCCGACACCGAAGACGAGATGGCCGGGCTGGTCAAGGGCTGTATCGAACTGGGCCTGACCATCATCCCGCGCGGCGGCGGCACCGGCTACACGGGCGGCGCGATTCCCCTCACGCCCATGTCGGCCGTCATCAACACGGAAAAATTGCTCGACCTGGGCAAGGTCGAACTGACGCGCCTGCCCGGCGTGGACCGCGACTACGCCACCATCTACAGCGGCGCCGGCGTGATCACCAAGTCGGTGTCGGATGCGGCCGATGCGGCCGGCTACGTGTTCGCGGTGGACCCTACCTCGGCGCATGCCTCGTGCATCGGCGGCAACGTCGCGATGAACGCGGGCGGCAAGAAAGCCGTGCTGTGGGGCACTGCGCTGGACAACCTGGCCTCGTGGAAGATGGTCGATCCGAACGGCGACTGGCTGGAAGTGACGCGCGTCGACCACAACCTCGGCAAGATCCACGATGCGCCGGTGGCCCGCTTCAAGCTCGAATGGACCCATCCGAACGCGAAAGGCGAAGCCAAGGCCGCGCCCTTCAAGACCGAGATGCTGGAAATCGAAGGCCGGCGCTTCCGCAAGGAAGGCCTGGGCAAGGACGTCACCGACAAGTTCCTGGCCGGCCTGCCGGGCATCCAGAAAGAGGGCACGGACGGCCTGATCACCTCGGCCCGCTGGATCCTGCACAAGATGCCCAAGCACGCCCGCACGGTGGCGCTGGAATTCTTCGGCCACGCGCGTGACGCCGTGCCGTCGATCGTGGAAATCAAGGATTACCTGGACAACCTGCCGTCGAAAGGCGAGCA
>JBKHWY010000634.1:0-2553 GCA_046566285.1 Gammaproteobacteria bacterium
CATGCTGGTCGGCTTCTTCTTTGCCCTGCGCGAGGCCAAGGTTCCGGTCACGATCAAGGAATTCCTCACCCTGCTGGAAGCCCTGGAGCGCCAGCTGATCGGCATGTCGCTCGACGAGTTCTACTACCTCGCGCGCCTGGCGCTGGTCAAGGACGAAGCCCATTTCGACAAGTTCGACCGCGCCTTCGGCCTGTACTTCCACGGGGTCTCCGGCCTGTTCGACGACAAGGCGCAGATTCCGCTCGACTGGCTGGTCAAGCGCATGGAACGCGAGCTCACGCCCGAACAGAAGGCGCAGCTGCAAAAGTTCGGCTACGACAAATTGATGGACCGGCTGGCCGAACTGCTGAAGGAACAAAAGGAGCGCCACGAAGGCGGCGGCAAGTGGATCGGCACCGGCGGCACCTCGCCGTTCGGGCACGGCGGCACCAATCCGGAAGGCATCCGCATCGGCGGCACCGGCCGCAACCGCACGGCCGTCAAGGTATGGGAACAGCGCAGCTACCGCGACTACGACAGTGAACGGGAACTGGGCACCCGCAACATCAAGATGGCGCTGCGCCGCCTGCGCCGCTTCGCACGCGAAGGCGCGGCCGAGGAACTGGCGCTGGACGACACTATCCGCGCCACCGCCAGCAATGCCGGCTACCTGGACATCCGCATGCAGCCGGAGCGGCGCAACCACGTCAAGGTGCTGATGCTGCTGGACGTGGGCGGCAGCATGGACGACCATATCGCGCGCACGGAAGAACTGTTCTCGGCGGCGAAGACCGAGTTCAAGAACATGGACTTCTTCTACTTCCACAACTGCGTGTACGAGTACCTGTGGAAGCACAACCGCCGGCGCAGCAGCGAGCGTTTTCCCACCTGGGACGTGCTGCGCACCTACCCGCCCGACACCAAGCTGATTTTCGTGGGCGACGCCACCATGAGCCCGTACGAGATCACCCTGCCCGGCGGCTCGGTCGAATACAACAACGAGGAAGCCGGGGCCGAATGGCTGGCGCGCTTCTGCCACGCCTTCTCCAAATCCGTCTGGCTCAACCCCGAGCCGGAAAGCATGTGGGCCTACCGCCAGTCGATCGCCCTGATCCGCACCATTGTCGGGCAACGAATGTTTCCGCTGACCTTGGACGGGCTGGCGCGCGCCATGCGGGCGCTGAGCAAGTAAAGCTTTCAACTTCCGCCACCTTGTCGGAAATTTAAGAATCCGAATCGTGCGGGTGGTCCGGTCTTGTAGAATCTGGCGGCTTTCGACTCCGACAACTGCAAAGGAACGCCATGCCGGATCTGTATTCCATCCTGACCAACCTCGCCTGGCCGGTCGCCATTTGCCTGGCCTGGCTGGCGGGCGAACTGGGCCAACGCCTCACCACTCTTCCCCGCATCAGCTTCTACGGCCTGGTCGGCTTCGCACTGGCCAGCCCCCAGCTGGGCGTACTGCCGGCGGCCGAAGGCGGCACCGCGCTGATCGCCGCCGACATCGGTTTCGGCCTCATTTTGTTTGAGCTGGGCTACCGCATCAACCTGCGCTGGCTGCGCACCAACCCATGGTTCACCGCCGCCGCGCTGGTTGAGTCCACCGCCACCTTCATCGTCGTGTACCTGCTCGCCACCGCCTTCGACATCTCGATCATGACGTCCCTGATGATCGCCGCGCTGGCCATGTCCACCTCGCCCGCCACGGTGGTGCGGGTCATCAACGAGATGCACAGCTCCGGCCAGGTGACCGAGCGGGTGCTGCATCTCTCGGCCCTGAACTGCGTGCTGTGCGTGTTTGTGTTCAACGTGGTGGTCGGCTTCTGGCTGTTCCACACCTCCGAGGATATCGGCGACGCCACCCTCAACAGCCTGGTGGCGCTGGTGGTGTCGCTGCTGGCCGGCGCGATCTTCGGGCTGGTGGTGCCGAGCCTGTTGCGCTACCTCGGCAACCTGGCGCGCGACGCCACCGTCGGCTTTGCCCTCGCCGTGTTCCTGCTGGTGGCCGTGACCTATTACGCCCAGCTCTCGCCGGTGGTGGCCACCCTGGCGTTCGGGCTGGTGGCGCGCCACCGGCGCCTGGCCTTCAGCCAGGCCCAGCGCAATTTCGGCGCCTTGGGCGAAGTGCTGACCGTGATGCTGTTCGTGTACGCCGCCTCCACGCTGGACTGGCGCGAAGTGGCCGAGGGCGGCGCCATCGCGCTGGTGCTGGTGTTGGTGCGCATGCTGATCAAGACCGTCAGCGTGACGGCCTTCTCGCACCTGTCCGGCATCTCCTGGCGCAAGGGCGTGCTGACCGGGCTGGGCTTGGCGCCCCTGTCGGTGTTCGTCATCCTGCTGCTGGAACACGCCCAGCTGCGCGGGGTGGACGTGGCCGAGGACCTGCGCGCCATGGCCGCCATGACCATGCTGCTGGAAGTATTCGGCCCCATCATCATCCAGCGCGCCCTGGTGTGGGCACGCGAAACCCGGGAGGCTTAGGTCATGGCGCTTGAACCGTTTGCCCAATCGAATGCGCTCACCTTCGGCGTGGAGCTCGAACTCCAGCTGGTCAGCCTGTCGGACTTCAATCTC
>JBKHWY010000635.1:0-2548 GCA_046566285.1 Gammaproteobacteria bacterium
GGCGCCCGGCCGCGATCGTGATGGTGCGCCCGCAGCGCTGCGCCATCGCGTTGTCGTGGGTGACCAGCACGAGCGTCGAGCCACGTTCGCGGTTCAAATCGAACATCAGCTGGATCACCGCTTCCCCGGTGGCGGCATCCAGGCTGCCGGTGGGTTCGTCAGCGAACAGCAGCGGCGGCTCGGTCACGAAGGCGCGCGCCAATGCGACGCGCTGCTGCTCGCCGCCCGACATCGTCTTCGGATAGTGGTGCAGGCGGCTGGAGAGACCCACCCGGCCGAGCATCTCGGTGGCCTTTTTCTTCGCGCCCGCCTCACCCCGCAATTCCATCGGCAGCATGACGTTCTCCAGGGCGGACAGGTGCCCCAGCAGCTGGAACGACTGGAACACGAAGCCGAGTTTATCCTTGCGCAGCCGGGCGCGCCCATCCTCGTCGAGCGCATAGATATCCACGCCGTGCAGCAGCACCTTGCCGCTGGACGGCGTGTCGAGACCCGCCAGGAGACCCAGCAAGGTCGACTTGCCCGAGCCGGACGCGCCCACGATGGCAAGCGTCTCAGCCGCATGCACGGTAAAATCGACGCTGTGCAGGATGGTGAGCTCACCGCTTGCGTCCGCGACCCGCCGCGACAGGCCGATCACTTTGATCGCTTCCACCGCCGGCGCGTCACTGCCCTCTTTGCCCTTGACGTCGCGATTGGAAGCTTCAGGAATGTCACGCATGCTGGTTCATCTCTATCGATTTAAAAACGTGTTGTTCTGTGCGGTGCTGATGGCCACCGCCTCGGCCAACGCCCATTCTGCACCAAAAACCGCGCTGGTGCTGGGCGACAGCCTGTCGGCCGAGTATGGCCTGGCCCGCGGCGCGGGCTGGGTGGCCCTGCTGGAAAACCGCCTGAAGGCCGAGAAGATCGAGGTCGCCGTCGTCAACGCCAGCATCAGCGGCGAGACCACCAGCGGCGGCAAGGCACGCCTGCCGGCCCTGCTCAAGCAGCACAAGCCGGACTACGTGGTCATCGAACTGGGCGCCAACGACGGCCTGCGCGGCCTGCCGCTCGCCGCCGCGCAAGCGAATTTGCGCCAGATGATCGAGCTGGCCGGGCAGAATCGCGCCAAGGTCATGCTGATCGGGATGCGCATTCCGCCCAACTACGGGCGCGCCTACACGGAAGGCTTCTACACGATGTTCGGCGAGCTGGCCAAAGAGTACAAGACCGTGCTGGTGCCCTTCATGCTCGACCGCGTCGCGCTCGATCCGTCCATGTTCCAGGCCGACCGCATGCACCCGAACGCATCGGCCCACCCCATCATCCTGGCCAACATCTGGCCTCAATTTCTCAACCTGATCAACGCACGATGAAGTATCCGGCCCTCGAACAGTTTTCCACCCTGCTGCCTGAACTGGAGCGCTTCGATTGCATCATCGATGCGCGCAGCGAGGCCGAGTTCGCGCTGGACCACATCCCCGGCGCGATCAACTGCCCCGTGCTGAACAACGAAGAACGCATCAAGGTGGGCACGCTGTACAAGCAGACCGGCTCGTTCGAGGCCAAGAAGATCGGCGCGGCCCTGGTGTCGCGCAACATCGCGCGCCACATCGAGACGCTGTGGCTGGACAAGCCCAAGGACTGGCGTCCGCTGGTCTACTGCTGGCGCGGCGGCAACCGCAGCGGTTCGCTGGCGCTGGTGCTGGCCAAGATCGGCTGGCCGGCGGTGCAGCTCGACGGCGGCTACAAGGCCTACCGCGCGTATGTCAGCGCGGCGCTCGAGCACATGCCGGCCCTGGACTTGCGGGTCATCTGCGGCACCACCGGCAGCGGCAAGAGCCGCCTGCTGCAGACGCTGGAATCGATCGGCGCGCAGGTGCTGGACCTGGAACAGCTGGCCGCGCACCGGGGCTCGGTGCTGGGGCATCTGCCGGGCGAGCCGCAGCCGACCCAGAAGATGTTCGAAACGCTCATCTGGGACAAGCTGCGCAAGTTCGATCCGGCCCGGCCGGTGTTCGTGGAATCGGAGAGCAAGAAGGTGGGCGAATTGCGCGTACCGGACGCGCTGATGGAGCGCATGCGCGCTTCGCCCTGCGTGTCGCTGGTGCTGTCGCGCGCCAACCGCGTACGGCTGCTGATGGAGGACTACAGTCACTTCACCGACAGCCCGGCGCAGCTCAACGAACAGCTGGGCTACCTGGTCAAGCTGCACGGGCATGAGCGCATCGACCACTGGCACGCGCTGGCCAATGCCGGCGAGATGCCGGAGCTGGTCGACCAGCTGCTGGAGCTGCATTACGATCCGGCTTATCTGAAGTCGATCGACCGCAATTTTGCGGGATACGCGCAGGCGCAGGTGGTGGAGCTGGCGGATATCGGGCCGGAGGATTTTCTGGCGGCGGCGCGGGCGTTGGCTGGGCAGGCTTGAAGCGCTACGACACGATTGAGGCCGTACCGAAGTCGAACAATGTGAGGTTCGACACCCATCTCAACGTCGTCCTGGCGCAGGCCAGGACCCATAGCGCGTATGCGCAGAGTGGAACCGTGCCTCTGACGGGATGCG
>JBKHWY010000636.1:0-2544 GCA_046566285.1 Gammaproteobacteria bacterium
CGGCAGTTTCGGCACGTCCTGATACCAGACCTGCGCCTGCACACCCACCCCCTGGCACACTTCGCTCAGGTGGCCCAGCAGGCCAAAGCCGGTGACGTCGGTCAGCGCGTGCACGCCGGGCAGGTCGGCCAGCAGGCGGCCCGGCTTGTTCAGTTTGGTGGTGTTCTCGATCATGGCCGCGTAGCCGTCCGCGCCCAGCACGTTTTTCTTCAGCGCCGCCGACAGCACGCCCACGCCCAGGGGTTTGCCGAGAATGAGCACGTCACCGGCCTTGGCATCCGCATTGCGCTTGACCTTGGACGGATGCACCAGGCCCATCACCACCAGGCCGTAGATCGGCTCGACCGAGTCGATGGTGTGGCCGCCGGCAATCGGGATGCCGGCTTGCGCGCACACGGCTTCGCCGCCGCGGATGATCTGGCCGATGGTCTCCAGCGGTAGCTTATTGATCGGCATGCCGACCAGGGCCAGCGCCATGATGGGCGTGCCGCCCATCGCGTACACGTCGGAGATGGCATTGGTGGCGGCGATGCGGCCGAAGTCGAACGGGTCGTCCACGATCGGCATGAAGAAATCCGTGGTGGCGATCAGGGCCTGCTCGTCATTGAGCTTGTAGACGGCGGCGTCGTCGGCCGTCTCGATGCCGACCATGAGCTCCTTCGGCACCGGGAAGCCGCTGGAATTTTTCAGGATCTCGGCCAGCACGCCTGGCGCGATCTTGCAGCCGCAGCCGCCGCCGTGGGAAAACGAAGTCAGTCGGATGGCTTGCTCAGTGCTCGGTGTGCTCATTGTCTGTGTGCTTCTTGCTTGTCTATTGCGTGATGCGTTGCGGTTGTACGGGAGGCGGTGGCAGCTTCGATGGATAGGCCAACAGCAGATTATCCACCAAGTCGAGCACCGCCGCACGCTCGGCCGCCGGGTCGAACAGCGGGGCGCGCGCGGCGCACTGGCTTGTCAGCAGCTGGTGGAAGGCCGGATCGTCGATGGTCCGGTCGATCAGCTGGGCCAGCGCCTGGGCGTCGCCGACCGGGAAGTACCCGGCGTAGTCCTCGCCCAGCATGCCGCGATTGCCGTTGATGTCGCTGGCCAGCACCGGCACGCCGCTGGTGACGGCTTCGATGATGACGTTCGCGCCCCCTTCCATGAGGGAGGTGATCGCCATCGCGTGGCTGCGTTTCAGGCGCTGGCGCGCGGCCGCGTTGGGCAGGGCGCCCAGCCATTCGTAGCGCGGATTGCGCGCCGCCATGTCCGCCGCCGCGTCGCCCAGCGCGGCATCGAGCGCGCCGCCGATGTGCACCAGGCGCACGCGCCGGTTGGTGACCAGTTCGGAGGCGCGCATGAAGGTCAGCGGGTCTTTTTCGGGGCGCAGGTGGCCGATCATGCAGATGTCATGGTGCTGGCGCCCGCGCGCCGCTTCCCCTTTGGAGGGCAGGGTGGGCGCCGACTGGTGGATCACGCGCGCCTTGGCGCGCAGGTGCGGCGGCAGCATCGCCAGGCCCGCCGCCTGCAGCAGCACGATCACGGTGGCGTGCTCCAGCGCGGCCTGGGCCTCCGGGTCGGTGGCGATGTCGCGATACAGGTCGGTGCCGGTCAACACCAGCACGGTGGCGCGTTCGCCGTGGGTTTGCCTGAAGGCCGCCAGCGCGCCAGCCGAGCGGCGCGCATGCAGGGCGATCAGGAGGTCCGGAGCGTTGACGGTGGTGGGATCGAAGCCGGGCGCGATCGCCACCCGGTGGCGCTCGCGCAGGAACAGCGACCAGCGCCGCGAGGTCTGCCAGTTGCCGTTGTTCTCGGACTCGGTGGCAGGGCTGATGATCAGAATGTGCTTGCCGGCCATCGGACTCTCCCCTGTAAGTGGGTGGGTGGAAGCTTGAGTTGAAGCGTGAGTTGAAGCTTATAATCCGGCTATGACTCCTGTTACCGCATCATTGCGCCACGCGAAAGCGCAAGCCCTGGCGGAAGCGCTGCAGCATGCCCGAAATTATACGCTCCGCCTGTTCGATTGCCTGGCTGACGCGGGCTTCGATGTGGCGGCCCATGTGCCATACCTTGCCATCATCAATCCGCCCTTGTGGGAGCTGGGCCACACTGCCTGGTTCGGTGAATGGTTCGTGCTGCGCGAGGCCATGTCCACCCATACGGCGGCGGCCCAGCGGCCCTCGCTCCTCACCCAGGGCGACGACTGGTTCGATTCCAACCTGGTGCCGCACCGCGCGCGCTGGACGCTCGACCTGCCGCCCGGCGGCGCGCTCAAGACCTACTGCCGCGAGGTGCTGGACCGCATGCTCGACAAGCTCTCGCGCGAAGCCGGCACCGACGAGGCCCTGTACCCTTACCGGCTGGCGCTGGCCCACGAGGACATGCATGGCGAAGCGTTCCTGTACACCCTGCAGACCCTGGGCGTGGCGCCGCCGCCCGCTTTCGGCCGGGTCTCCTCCAAGGAGCCGCGGATCCATGGCGGCAACCTGGACAACCAGGAGCTGCAGGCGGGCAGTACGCTCTTCCTGCCGGTGCATGTACCCGGCGCGAATTTCTCGGTGGGGG
>JBKHWY010000637.1:0-2522 GCA_046566285.1 Gammaproteobacteria bacterium
CGCCGATATAGACGGCATCGGCGCCATGCAAAATCGCCTCGCGGCCGATCTCGGCGGTTTTGGCAGGGGCGAGCAGTTCAAGTTCGTGATCCAGAAGCGACATGGAGGAAAGCCTTTACGCGAAGGGGAGCATTATAAGCCGGTGCTCTGCCCGTGTCCCGCGTTCGATGCATGAGAAGCCACAGCCGCGGGAGCAGGCGTCCAGGCCACTGTTGTGTCTACGCATCGACAGGACGCCCGAAGCTTTATCGTCGAATATTGAACTGCCGAATTGTATTGACGGGCTTGTGCGCCTTCGCTTATTTTCCGTGTGGAAATGCTCAATCGATGACCTGATCGCTTGCGTATCAATGATTCATCTGGTCCGACAACGGCCGTCATAAGGAAAATGCAATGCGTCAGCCACCTACCGTGAGCGCCCGGGAATACGTCTTGAAGGACCATGAAACGGTCGTGTCGAAGACCGATCTGGCCTGGAACATCACCTATGTCAATTCCGATTTCGTGACCATCAGCGGTTTCAGCGAAGAGGAACTGCTGGGCGCGCCCCAGAACATCGTGCGGCATCCCGACATGCCGCGCGAAGCGTTCGCCGATTTCTGGGCCACGATCAAGGCGGGCAAGGCCTGGACCGGGCTGGTCAAGAACCGCTGCAAGAACGGCGACTACTACTGGGTCGAAGCGAATGCCGCCCCGCTGATCCAGGATGGCCACGTGGTGGGCTATACCTCCGTGCGGGTCAAACCGTCGCGCGAGCAGATCCGGGCGGCCGAAAGCGCCTACGCGGCCATCCGCAAGGGCGACCGCTCGCTGCGCATCGTCGAGGGCGCGCTCGTGCGTGCCGGGCTGGCGGCCGCGGCCCGCTTGCGCTGGCAACAGTTGCCGCTGCGCGTCAAGCTGTCCGGCCTGGCCGGTTTCCTGCTGCTCGCGCAAGGCGGCATGGTGGGCGCTGCTGCACAGGGGCACACCTTCGCGGCCTATGCGATTGCGGCGATCGCCGCAGTCAGCACGATCGCCGGGTTGTGGGGGCTGCATGGCGCGATCGTGCGGCCGCTGTCCGGTGCGCTGCATGAGCTCGAACGAATGAGCGCGGGTGACCTGACGGGCAAGATCGCCGTCACCGGCTTTCGTGAAATGACGGACATGCTGCAGGGTCTGCGCGTGTTGCAGACCAATGTGAAGCTGCTGGTGGGCCAGATCAGGGAGGCCACCGACGTGGTCGAATCGGGCGCCTCAAGCATTGCGCACGGCAATGCCGACCTGTCGGCCAAGACCGAAGCGCAGGCCAGTTCGCTGCAACAGACCGCGGCGTCCATGGTCCAGATGACAGGCTCGGTCAAGCACAACGCCACGGCCGCGCAGGAAGCGACGCAACTGGTCAACTCGGCGGCCGAGACCGCGGCACGGGGCGGCACGGCCGTCAGCGCGGCGGTGCAGACGATGGCGTCCATCAAGGACAGTTCATCGAAGGTGGTCGATATCATCGGCGTGATCGACAGCATTGCTTTCCAGACCAATATCCTGGCCTTGAACGCTGCGGTCGAGGCCGCGCGCGCAGGCGAGCAGGGCCGTGGGTTCGCGGTGGTGGCGACGGAAGTGCGCAATCTTGCGCAGCGCTCGTCCCAGGCCGCCAAGGAAATCAAGGCGCTGATCACGGCCTCGGTGCAGGGCGTGGAGGAGGGCGCCCATCTGGTGGACGGCGCGGGCAAAACCATGACCGACATCGTCCAGGCGGTGCAACAGGTGGCCGGGTTGATGGGCGAGATTGCAGAGTCGAGCCAGGAGCAGAGCAAAGGCATCGACCAGATTACCGGGGCGGTCAGCCATATGGATGAGATCACCCAGCAGAACTCCGGCGTGGTCGAATCCGCCGCGCTGGCGGCCAGGCGCATGCAACAGGAGGCCGAACACCTGTCCCATCTGGTGCGCAGCTTCCAGCTGGTTTCGACCAGCAACATGTTTTCTGCACGTAATTGAACATCGCGCTATAATCGCCCCATCCTCCGAGCGGCGCCTCATCCTTGCGTCGCTCAGCACTCCTCGTTTTATCCTCGGCCGATGCTTGGACCACCACGCCCGCCGACTCCAATGTCCGTACTCGGTGTGCGCCTTGCGGCGTGCAGTTCGATCACTCTTTGAGTCAAGTTTATGCCGCGAGATATTTCCGTACGTCCGACCGTTGCCGCAGCAGCAGCGCTCGATAAACCATCTCCCACCTGTGCCAACTGCACCATGCGCACGCTGTGCCTGCCGGCGGGACTCCCCACCGATGACCAGCATAAAGTCGACACCGTCGTCAGCGGCCGGCGCCGCGTTGCGAAGGGCGAGGCTCTGTTTAAAACTGGCCAGACGTTCAAGCATCTGTACGCCGTCCGCTTCGGTCATCTGAAGAGTTCCCAAATCAGCGCGTCGGGCGTCGAGCAGGTGACCGGGTTTCACCTGGCGGGCGACCTGCTTGGCATGGACGCCATCGCCAATACCGGCCACCAGGGCGACACGGTCGCGCTGGAAGACAGTGAAGT
>JBKHWY010000638.1:0-2516 GCA_046566285.1 Gammaproteobacteria bacterium
CCCCGTGTGCGACGGCTATGATGTGCTCGACAAGCGGGTAGCCGTGGTCACCTCCCACACCAACCCGGTCGGCCACGCCCTCTTCATGCGCACCTTCACCCCGCACGTCACGCTGTTCGAGCGCAATGCCGACGCGCTGGTCGACCCCAACGACCTGCGCCGCCTGCGCGAGGCGGAGGTCGAGTACGTGCAGGCGCCGCTGAAAGGCGTGACGATGAGCGAAGCCATGAAGCCGGTGCTGCACACCGAGGATGGCGAGGACCACGAATTCGACGTGCTGTATCCGATGCTGGGCGAAAATGCCCGTTCGGACCTGGCGGCCGGGCTGGGCGCGCAGACCGCCGACTGCGTCAAGCTGGTGGTGGACAGCCACCAGGAGACCACCGTGCCGGGGCTGTTTGCCATCGGCGACGTGGTGCTGGGTCTGAACCAGATCAGCGTGGCGGCCGGCCAGGCGGCGATTGCGGCCACGCGCATCCACAACAGCCTGCCGCACCGCTTCCGCCCTGTGCCGGCGGACGCCGCCTGAGCGCAACGGCGCACAGCGCCAGCGCGATGAGCGCCGGCGTGGCCGGTTCGGGGGCGGCGGCCGCCGCCGTCATCATGGCCAACGACGGCGTCGAGACCACGCTGGCACTCAGGTACATCACCAGGCTGATGTCATTGTCGGCGTGCGAGCGGTTGAAGAAGTCCAGCACCAGCGGCTCACTGGTGCTCCAGGCCGTAGGGCCGGCGTCCAGGGCCGTGACGCGCACGGACGCTTCGCGGATGGCCGCGTCCACCAGCATCGGCCCGTCGGCCGCCAGCAGCTGGAACCCGATCGAGGCGGCGGCGCTGTCGCCCGCCAGCGCGTCCACGCTGCTGGCCGACAGGCTGGCGCTCGTCACAAAGCGGATCGCCGTCATCGGCGTGACCGAGAAACTGGAATACAGCCGCGTGTCCGCGCGCGACTTGAACTGGTGCGCGGTACCGGAAGGCAGCTGGGCCGAGGCCAGTTCGAATCCGCTGGCAAAGTCGCCCGGCGCGCTGGTCTGCGCCACCACTCCCCAGTCGGGCAAGCCGGCCAGTTCCGCCGGTGGATCGCTCTTGCCGGCGCTGTTCTGCAGGATGGTGCGTCCGTCCATCGACGCGTTGCGCGAGCGGTAGGCCAGATGCCACGGATCGCCGCGCAGGAAGGTCAGCGCCGGCGCGATGCCATCGGTCGGATCGAGATCGGTGAGCACGATGTCCAGCCGCCCGGCCGATGCCTGGGCGATGACGGTGGCGTGCGTCTCCCCGCCCAGCAGGCTGGCCGCAGCCAGGACCGTCGCCACCACACCCCGCGTCACCGCCCCATTGCGCATGAAAGCTCCTTGTGAGCGCCGGCTTGGCGCGCCACGGGAACTCTACTTTAATTTCCCATACGCAAGTTGCATGTCATCAAGAGATCAGTCGCGCCGCTTGCCGGAGGTGTCGCGTTCCGCGTACAGGGTTTTGGCGCGCTGCATGCAGTCGCGCTGGGCGCCGGCGTCGGGCAGGCGGCGGCATTCCCGCTCCGCCTCGTTCTGCGCCATCTCGGCGCTCCAGCGCGGCGACGGCATGCAGCCGCTCATCGAAGCGGCGACTGCCAGGCTGGCGGCGGTCAGCGCCCAGCGGATCGTCGAAGATTTCATGGTGTCTCCTGAAAAGGGTTGGATCGGAATGAATGGTTTAGTCGGCATCGGCCGAGGGCCGGCACGGCAGCACATAAGGCGCATCAGGTGGAGGCAAGCTCGATGCGGCGCTGAATGCGTGCCGCTTCCTCCAGGTCGCCGGCGGCCTGGGCGCGCTTCAGGGCCACGCCGAGCCAGGCCAGCAGCGCCCGGCGCCAGCCCTGGCTGGACGCGGTCTGGATGGCCGTGCCGATGTCGGCGGGGGTGATGCGCCCGGCGCGCAGCAGGGCGCCGGCCGCCACCTGGCGCGCCAGCGGATCGCTGACAGCGGCCAGCTTGGGCGCGTCGAGCGGCCCGCCCACCACGGCGCGGTGCTGCTCCGGCAGCAAGTTGGCGTCCAGGCCGGCCCACTGGCCGGTCAGATAGGCCGCGTAGGCCCGTTCGGCCGGGCTGGCGTCCTGCGCCAGCGCCGCGTAGCCGGGGCACTCGTCGAAGTCCAGGCTGGCCACGCGTGCGCCGCAGCGGTACAGCTCCGCATGCGCCACCAGGTCGGCGCGCCCGGTGCTGCTCATGGCGCGGCGCGCACGGGCGAACTCCACGTCGGCGGCGCGCGTCTCGCCTTTCAGCCAGGCTTCGCCGAAGGCTTGCAGGGACCCGGCGGCATCCGCCTTCCAGTCAGGCTCGGGCGGCTTGGCCGCGCACCCGGTCAACAGCGCGGCGACGATCAATACGGACGCTCTCATGGCAGCCTCAGTTCGGTCTCTTTGGCGAACGGCCACTTGCGGTTGATCTCTTCGATCAGGCGCGACACCTTGCGCAGGCTGGCGTCGACTTCGCCCCGCAGCGCGCCCAGGTCTTCGGTGGCGATGCGCGCGTTCTTGCCCA
>JBKHWY010000639.1:0-2509 GCA_046566285.1 Gammaproteobacteria bacterium
CACCACCCTCGCTTAAGGAGAGCTGCATGCGTACCGAATGGATCAACCATGCGGCCTCGTCACGTCCGCTGAAAGGGGCGCAGGAGGCAGCGCCGGACGTTGGATTGTCGCGCCGCGGCTTCCTGAAAGCCGGCGCCATCGCCACCTCCGGGCTGGTGCTCGGCTTCTTCATCCCTGAAGCGAACCGCATGGCGCGCGCGCAAGGCGCGCCGGCGCCGAGCACGCCCAACGCTTTTCTTCGCATCGCGCCCGACAACACCGTCACTGTGATGGTCAACCGGCTGGAATTCGGCCAGGGCGTGCAGACTTCGCTGCCGATGCTGATCGCCGAGGAGCTGGACCCCGACTGGTCGCTCGTACGCGGCGAGCTGGCCCCGGCCGGCGACGCCTACCGCGACCCGCTCTTCACCATCCAGATGACCGGCGGCTCGGGCTCGGTGGCGCACTCGTTCATCCAGTACCGCGAGATCGGCGCGCGCGCCCGCGCCATGCTGATCGCGGCCGCGGCGGCCCAGTGGAACGTGCCGGCCAGCCAGCTGACCACCTCCAACGGTTGGGTGCTGGGCCCGTCCGGCCAGAAGGCCAGCTATGGCGCGCTGGCCGATGCGGCCATGAAGCAGCCCATGCCCGCCACCGTCACGCTCAAGGAACCGAGCCAGTTCCGCTACATCGGTAAGCCAACCGGACGGCTCGATGCGCGCGCCAAGTCCACCGGCGCCCAGCAGTTCGGGATGGACTTCAAGCCGCCCGGCGCCAAAGTCGCCGTGGTGGCTCATCCCCCGGTGTTCGGCGCGCGCGTCAAGCGTTTTGACGCCGCCAAAGCCAAGGCGATTGCCGGCGTGATCGACGTGATCGAGATCCCGACGGACCGGGGCGGCAGCGGCATCGCCGTCATCGCCGAGGGCTACTGGCCGGCCAAGCAGGGGCGCGACGCCCTGAGCGTCGAGTGGGATAGCGCCGCCGGCGGCAAGCTCACCAGCGCACGCCAGATGGCCGAGTACCGCACCCTGGCCCGGACGCGCGGCATGCCGGCCAAGACGGCCGACACCAGCAAGTTGACCAGCGTGGCGCGGGCGGCAAAGAAGATCTCGGCGGTGTACGAATTCCCGTATCTGGCACACGCGCCGATGGAGCCCCTCAACTGCGTGGTGGACTTG
Organism: Gammaproteobacteria bacterium; assembly: GCA_046566285.1. GTDB lineage: Bacteria > Pseudomonadota > Gammaproteobacteria > Burkholderiales > Burkholderiaceae_D > Telluria_A. The sequence continues at coordinate 1,158 of JBKHWY010000639.1, forward strand.
AAGGCTGACAGCTGCACCGTCTGGGCCGGTACCCAGTTCCAGACCGTGGACCAGGGCGCGATCGCGGCCACCGCAGGCCTGAAACCCCAGCAGGTCACGCTCAACACCATGACCGCCGGCGGCGGCTTCGGGCGGCGCGCCGTGCCGACTTCGGATTACCTGGTCGAGGCGGTCAATATCGCCAAGCGCTGGAAGGGCGGCCCGCTGAAAGTGATCTGGAGCCGCGAGGACGATATCCGCGGCGGCTACTACCGCCCGGCCTACGTGCACAAGGTCGACATCGGCCTGGACGCGAAAGGCGAGATCGTCGCCTGGGATCACGTGGTGGTGGGCCAGTCGATCATCATCGGCACGCCGTTCGAAGCCATGGCGGTCAAGAATGGCGTGGACGGCACCATGATCGAAGGTATCGGGGAACCGTACGAAATTCCATTGAACCTGACCGTCCACAACACCAAGGCCAATGTACCGGTGCTGTGGTGGCGTTCCGTGGGCTCGACCCACACCGCCTTCGTGATGGAGACCCTGATCGACGAGGCGGCCGTGGCGGCCCGGATGGACCTGGTCGCGTTCCGGCGCAAGCTGATGGGCGAGAAGCACCAGCGCCATCGCGCCGCGCTGGACCTGGCGGTGGAACGCTCGGGCTACGGCGGCAAGCTCCCCAAGGGCCATGCCTGGGGCGTGGCCATGCACGAATCGTTCAACAGCGTGGTGGTCTACGTGGTGCAGGCCTCGGTGGAGAAGGGCGTGCCCCGCCTGCACAAGGTGGTCGCGGGCGTGCACTGCAATACGGCCGTCAATCCGCTCAGCGTCCAGGCCCAGGTGGAAGGCTCGGTGCTGATGGCGGTCGGGACCACCCTGCCGGGCGCCGCCATCACCCTCAAGGACGGTGAGGTCGAGCAGTCCAACTTCAACAGCTACACGGTGGCGCGCATGCCGGACATGCCCGAGGTGCAGGTGCACATCGTGCCTTCGACCGAGCCGCCCACCGGCATGGGCGAACCGGGCTTCCCGCCGCTGGCGCCGGCCTATGCCAACGCGCTGTTCCGGGTGACCGGCAAGCGCCTGCGCAAGCTGCCGTTCGACCTCAAGTCCGCCTGAGGCCCGCGTGTCCGTGACCCCGGTCGGCATCCTGCTGGCTGCCGGCCGGGGGCGGCGCTTTGCGCCTGACGGCGAGCGCAACAAGCTGCTGGCGCTGCTGGACGGTGAACCGGTGGTGGCACACAGCGCCCGCGTGCTGCTGTCGGCCTGCGCGCGCGTGGTGGCGGTGGTGCCGCCTGATGATGGCGGCGTGGCTGCCCTCTTGCGCGCGCTGGGCTGCGACGTCGTGTGCTGCCCTGATGCCGACAGCG
>JBKHWY010000640.1:0-2503 GCA_046566285.1 Gammaproteobacteria bacterium
ATCGCGCGGCATCCCGCGTACTCGTCGCGCAGGTAGACGTAGATCGCGTCGATGCCCACGGCCCACGCGGCGATGAGCATGCCCTCGAGGAAGCGGTGGGGATCGCGCTCGAGGTAGTGGCGGTCCTTGAACGTGCCGGGCTCGCCTTCGTCGACGTTGCAGAGCACGTAGCGCGTGTCGGATTCGCTCGCGCGGCAAAAGCCCCATTTCTGGCCGGTGGTGAAGCCCGCGCCGCCGCGCCCGCGCAGGCCCGAGGCTTTCAGGTCGGCGATGATGGTTTCCGGCGCGATCTTCTCTTCCAGGATGCGGCGCAGGGCGCTGTAGCCGCCGCGCTTGACGTACTCGGCCAGGCGCCAGTTGTCGCCGTTTAGATCCTTCAGGATCAGCGGATTAATGTGACGGTCGTGCAGACTGGTCATTTCTTCAATTCCTCTACCAACGCGTCGATCTTGTCGTCGCTCATGAACGAGCACATACGGTGGTTATTCACCAGCATCACCGGGGCATCGCCGCACGCGCCCATGCACTCCCCTTCGACCAGGGTGAACTGGCCGTCCGCGCTGGTTTCGCGGTAGCCGATGCCGAGTTTTTCCTGCAGGCGCTTGCCGGCGCGCTCGCCGCCCGACAGCTGGCACGGCAGGTTGGTGCACACGGTGATCTTGTGCTTGCCGACCGGACGGATGTTGTACATGTTGTAGAAGGTCGCCACTTCCTGCACGGCGATCGCCGGCATGCGGATGTAGTCGGCGATCTCCTGCATGGTTTCGGGCGACAGCCAGCCCAGCTCCACTTGCGCATGCGCGAGCGCCGCCATCACGGCGGACTGGCGCTGGTCAGCCGGGTACTTGGCCAGCTCGCGGTCGATCTTTTTGTAGCACTGCTCTGATAACAACATAACTTGTACCTTCAAATCTGCTTAACGGAGGCCAGCCTTACCTGTCGATACTGCCGAACACGATGTCCTGGGTACCGATGATGGTCACGGCGTCGGCGATCATGTGGCCGCGCGCCATTTCGTCCAGGCTTTGCAGGTGGGCATAGTCCGGGGCACGGATCTTCAGGCGGTACGGCTTGTTGGCGCCGTCGGACAGGATGTAGATGCCGAACTCGCCCTTCGGATGCTCGATCCCGGTGTAGACCTCGCCCGGCGGCACGTGCATGCCTTCGGTGAACAGCTTGAAGTGGTGAATCAGGGACTCCATGTTGGCCTTCATGTCGGTCCGCTTGGGCGGCGCGACTTTCTGGTTGTCGACCATGACCGGACCCGGATTGACCTTCAGCCATTCCACGCACTGCTTGATGATGCGGTTCGACTGGCGCATTTCTTCCACGCGCACCAGGTAGCGGTCATAGCAGTCGCCGTTGGTGCCGACCGGGATGTCGAAGTCGACCTTGTCGTACACCGCGTACGGCTGCTTCTTGCGCAGGTCCCAGGCGATGCCCGAGCCGCGCAGCATCGGGCCGGTAAAGCCCATGGCCAGCGCGTCTTCCGGCGACACCACGCCGATGCCGACGGTACGCTGCTTCCAGATGCGGTTGTCGGTCAGCAGGGTCTCGTATTCGTCGACATAGCCGTCGAAGCGCTTGGTGAAGTCGCCGATGAAGTCCAGCAGCGAGCCCTGGCGCGCCTCATTGAGTTCGTCGATGGCCTTCTGGCTGCGCACGATCGAGGACTTATGCTTGGGCATGGCGTCCGGCAGGTCGCGGTAGACGCCGCCCGGACGGTAGTAGGCCGCGTGCATGCGCGCGCCCGACACCGCTTCGTAGCAGTCGAACAGGTCTTCGCGGTCGCGGAAGGCGTACAGGAAGGGCCCCATGGCGCCCACGTCGAGCGCGTGCGCGCCCAGCCACATCAGGTGGTTCAACAGGCGCGTGATCTCGTCGAACATGGTGCGGATGTACTTGGCGCGCAGCGGCACTTCGATGCCCAGCAGCTTTTCGATCGCCAGCACATAGCCGTGCTCGTTGGCCATCATCGACACGTAGTCCAGCCGGTCCATGTAGGGCACGGACTGCAGGTAGGTGCGGGTTTCCGCCAGCTTTTCGGTGCCGCGGTGCAGGAGGCCAATGTGCGGGTCGGCACGCTGGATCACCTCGCCGTCCAGCTCCAGCACCAGGCGCAGCACGCCGTGCGCGGCCGGGTGCTGCGGACCAAAGTTCAGGGTGTAGTTCTTAATCTCAGCCATAGTTTTACCTATTTCATCCCGTAGGTTTCTTCGCGGATCACGCGCGGAATGATTTCACGCGGCTCGATCGTCACGGGTTGGTAGATCACGCGCTTCTGCTCGGGGTCGTAACGCATCTCGACATAACCGGAAATCGGGAAGTCCTTGCGGAACGGGTGGCCGATGAAGCCATAGTCGGTCAGGATCCGGCGCAGGTCGCTGTGGCCTTCGAACAGGATCCCGAACAGGTCGAACGCTTCGCGCTCGTACCAGTTGGCGGCGCGCCACAGGCCCACCACCGAAGGCACCAGCGGCATGTCGTCGTCGGGGGCGAATAC
>JBKHWY010000641.1:0-2484 GCA_046566285.1 Gammaproteobacteria bacterium
CTGGTGCTGGTGGACATGCACGCCGCGCACGAGCGCATCCTGTACGAGCAGCTGAAGAACGCCCTGGACGCCCAGGTGGATGGGCAGGACATGCAGGTCCAGTCCCTGCTCATTCCCGTGACCTTCTACGCCGACGCGGTGGAAGTGGGCACCGTGCATGAGCACCAGGACACCCTGCGCGCGCTCGGCTTCGACATCGCCGCGCTCTCTCCCACCACGCTGGCGGTGCGCTCGGTGCCGACGCTGCTGAAGAATGCCGACGCGCAGACGCTGGCGCGCGACGTGCTGCGCGATATCCGCGAGTACGGCGGCTCGCGCGTGCTGATCGAGCGGCGCAACGAGCTGCTCGGCACCCTGGCCTGCCACACGGCCGTGCGTGCCAACCGCATCCTCACGCTGCCCGAGATGAACGCGCTGCTGCGCCAGATGGAATCGACCGAGCGCGCCGACCAGTGCAACCATGGCCGCCCCACCTGGGTGCAGCTGGAGATCTCGGCGCTGGACAAGCTGTTCCTGCGCGGGCAGTGACGCGCATGTCTGCACCCAAGCTCCCGCTGGCCGTGGCCATCATGGGCCCGACCGCCTCGGGCAAGACCGCCGCCGCGCTGGCGATCGCGCGCGCCATTCCCGCCGAGATCATCTCGGTGGACTCGGCGCTGGTGTATCGCGGCATGGATATCGGCACCGCCAAGCCGACCGCCGAGGAACTGGCCAGCGCCCCGCATCACCTGATCGACATCATCGATCCGCTGGACGCCTATTCGGTGGCGCAGTTTCGCCTTGATGCCATTCGGCTGGTGGGAGAAATCAGCGCGCGCGGCAAGCTGCCCTTGCTGGTCGGCGGCACGATGATGTACTTCAAGGGCCTGACGGACGGGCTGGACGACCTGCCCGGCGCGGACGCGGCCGTGCGTGCGCGCATCGATGAGGAAGCCGCGCGGATCGGCTGGCCCGGCATGCATGCCAAGCTGCATGCACTCGACCCGGTGACGGCCGAGCGCCTGAAACCCAACGACGCCCAGCGCGTCAACCGCGCGCTGGAGATCATTGAACTATCGGGCCGGCCGATGTCGGCGCTGCTGTCCGGCCGCACCCGGCTGCAACTGCCTTTCGAGCTGCTGTCGTTTGCGCTCGAGCCGTCCGAGCGCAGCGTACTGCATGCGCGCATCGCCACCCGCTTCGACCAGATGCTGGGCACGCGCGACGATACCGGCATCGTGGCCGAAGTGGCGAGCCTGCGCGCGCGCGGCGACCTGCACCTGGGTCTGCCGTCGATGCGCTGCGTGGGCTACCGCCAGAGCTGGGAATACCTGGACGGGACCATCGACCGCGCCGGCCTGCGCGAGACCGGCATCATCGCCACGCGCCAGCTGGCCAAGCGCCAGCTCACCTGGCTGCGCTCGATGCCGGAGCGGATCGTGATCGATTGTCTGGCGGACAATGCCGCAGAAAAAATCCTGGGATTCCTTGACAGGCGCGGAAGCGGCCACATATAATCTTGGCCTGTTCGGTGATATAGCTCAGTTGGTTAGAGCATAGCATTCATAATGCTAGGGTCGGTGGTTCAAGTCCACCTATCACCACCAAGATTCATGAGAAGCCCCTGAGCATGCAAGTGCCAGGGGCTTTTTCTATTGGCGAAGAATGCCTCCCCCCTAAGGGGGAGAAGCCCTCAGGTGTTGCGGGCGCTGGCCAGCGAAGTGCGCATGTGCTCGAACGAGCGGCCCAGCGCGCCGATCTCGTCGTCGCCTTGCAGGTCGAGTTCGCCCGCGTCCGGCTTGCCCATGCTGATGGCGTCGGCTACGTGCGCCAGCTGGCGGATGCGCCGGGTGACGACCCGGTGGATGATGGCGTTGAGTGCGCCGAACACCACCAGGAACACGCCGAACAGCGACAGCATGAAGGTGTTGAAGATCTCGTTGGCGCGCCGCATCGGCACTTCCATCGGCACCGAGATCACCTGGGCGCCGACGATTTCGTTCAGCTTCCAGTTGAAGCCGTTGTTGGGCCCGTAGATTTCCACCATCGGCTTGGGCGCTTCCGCCGCCGTGGTATGGCAGCCCAGGCACACCGGTTCCTTGACCTGCAGCGGGCGCGCCACGTACAGCACGCGGCCGTTGGGGCCGTCGCGCTCGCCCAGGGTTTCGTGCAATTCGGGCTGGCGGCGCAGCTGCTCGACGATTTCGACTTCTCAGTCGGCCGCCTTGTCGCGCAGGTTGGTGGGGTTGAGCGTGGCTTCCTTGTACGAGAAGTTCGGGAAGGACTTGAAGATGGTGTTGAGGTTTTCCACCGCCGAGTAGGACGGCACCGACTGCGGGTGGAACTCCACCTTCATCTGGTTGCGCAGCAGCGGGGCGACCTGGGTGGCGGTGTAGTGGCGCACGCTCGACGCGGCTTCCAGCAGGAGGCGGCCGTTTTGCAAGGTCTGCTCGCGCGCGCTTTTCTTGAGCAGATTGTCCGCCACCACCCCGGCAGCAATAAAGC
>JBKHWY010000642.1:0-2484 GCA_046566285.1 Gammaproteobacteria bacterium
ATCGACGAGTACCCGGTGCCGAAGTCGTCGATCGACAGGAACACGCCAATCGCGCGCAGCTGCTCCAGCGTGGACAGCGTGGCCCGGGCGTTATCCATCAGGGTGCCTTCGGTGAGTTCGAGCTCCAGGAGCTTCGGGTCCAGCCCCGTATCGTGCAGGGCCGACATGATCATCTGGGCCAGGTGCTCGTCCTTGAACTGCTTGGCCGACAGGTTCACCGCCATGCGGATCGAGCGCTGGGTCTGGCGCTGCCAGGCGCGCGCCTGCTGGCAGGCCGTGCGCATCACCCATTCGCCGATCGGCACGATCAGGCCGGTGTCCTCGGCCAGCGGAATGAATTCGGTCGGGGAAATCAGGCCGCGCTCCGGATGGCGCCAGCGCACCAGCGCTTCCACCCCGACGATCTCGGAACTGCGCACATCGATCTGCGGCTGGTACAGGAGGAACATCTCCTGGTTCTTGAGCGCGCGCCGCAGCCCCACTTCCAGCTTCACGTGGCTCATGATCTGCATGGTCAGCGAGGAGCTGTACAACTTGGCGTTGTTCTTGCCGCAGTTCTTGGCGTGGTACATGGCCGTGTCGGCGTACTTGAGCAGCGAATCGCAGTCGTCGCCGTCCTCCGGGAACAGCGAGATGCCGATGCTGGCGGTGACAAAGATCTCGTGGCCGTCGATCAGGAACGGCCGGCGCATCGCATCCTTGACCCGGTGCGCCACATTCAGCGCATCCTCCACCCGTTCCAGATCCGGGATCAGGATGGTGAATTCGTCGCCGCCCAGGCGCGCCAGGTTGGTGGCCGAGCCGTTGCGCGACACCAGGTCGCTGGTGCGGATGGTTTCGCGCAGGCGCTCCGAGACGATCTTCAGCAGCAGGTCGCCGACGTTGTGGCCCAGGGTGTCGTTGATGCGCTTGAAACCGTCCAGGTCCATGAACAGCACGGCGAACTTGCGCCCGTTGGCCTTCGAGCGGTGCAGTTCGCGCTCCAGGTTTTCCAGGAACGCCTGGCGGTTGGGGATGCCGGTCAGGCTGTCGCAGTAGGCCAGGCGGCGGATCTGCTCTTCCGAGCGTTTGCGCTCGCTGATGTCGCGCACCAGGCCCAGCACCGCACCCACCCCGGTGGCCACGAGGCGCGCTTCGAAGTGATGGACCACGCCATCCTTCACCAGTTCATAGTCGACCGAGCGCACCTGTTCGGTCGAGAGCACCTGCTGCATCTGCTCCAGCAGGCGCTCGGCGATCTCGCGCGGCAGCACTTGTGCGATGTGCTTGCCCACGCAGCGATCGGCCGGCATGGCGGCGGCCGCGTCGTGGCCTTCCTCGTAGTCGAGGTAGTAGCCGTCCTTGCTGAGCCGGAAGAAGGTGTCGGGAATGGCCGCCAGCACCGCGCGGTTGTGGGCGTCGGCCAGGCGCAGGCGCACGATGGCGTCGCTGGCGCGCAGCACGTACAGCACGCGGTGGCCCAGGATCGGCCAGTTGATCGGCTTGGAGACGAAGTCGGTGGCGCCCACCTCGTAGGCGCGCGTGACCGCTTCGATGTCGTCGCCGCCGGTGACCATGATGATCGGCACCGGCGCGCCGGTTTCCACCCGGCGGATCTCGCGGCAGGCCGAGAAGCCGTCCATGTTGGGCATGTCCACGTCCAGCAGGATCAGGTCGGGGGACTTGTCCGCGCACAGCGTGACCGCCTGCAGTCCGTCTTCCGCCTCGATCGCGTCCAGCCCGACCTGGCCGAGCATTTCCAGCATCAGCAGCCGCATGACGGGATCGTCATCGGCCACCAGCACCACGCCGCGCTTGTTGGCAGTGTTTGGCAAGTTCGCCATAGTTAGATTTCCTTTTCTAGGAGGGCACTGAGTGACTGCCGGACTGCCTGGAACTCCTGCTCCATCTCGATGAGCATCGGGGCCGCGCCATCGACGCTGTCGGCGCGGCCCAGCGCCTCCAGGTCCTTGCACATCTGCGCCAGCGCGTCGGCGCCTACGTTGGCGCTGCTGGACTTCAGGCTGTGCGCGATCTTGCGCACCGTGCCGCCATCGTGCCGGGCGATGGCGCCGCGCAGCGTCTGCAGGTGCTGCGGCGTGTGGCTTGTAAAGGCGCGGATCACCTTTTGCACCAGCGCGTCGCCCCGGTCGGCGCTGAGGGCGCGGATGTTGTCCAGCGCCTGGCGCTGGATCACGCCGCGCTGGGCGGCCGGCCCAGTCGGTCGTGGCGCAGGCTGCACGGCCGCTGGCGGGGGCGGCGGCGCAGAGGGTAGCGGGGGCGGGGGCGGTGGAGGCGGGGGTGGCGGTGGCGGAGCCGGAATGTCGTCCTCATGGCGCACCGCGGCCGCCAGCGGCAGCGACATCCAGCGGCTCAGCACCGTGGCCAGCTGCTGCTGGTCAAGCCAACGGCGGATCTGATGGGCGAGTTCGGCAAGAAGACCCTGACGGTCGAGTTGATAGAACCGCTGGCCGCCATCCCCGATACGCTGGCGGACCGGGGATT
>JBKHWY010000643.1:0-2478 GCA_046566285.1 Gammaproteobacteria bacterium
GGCAGCGCCTCCACCTCGAACGCACTCCGCTGCGCATTCCAGTAGCCCAACTGGCTGGCCTTGAGCGCGATATGCACCGTGCGCTTCTCGCCGGGTTTGAGCGACACACGCTGGAAGCCCACCAACGCCTGCTTCGGCCGCGCCACCTTCGACTCCGGAAACGCCGCATACAGCTGCACCACGGTATCCCCGGCCACGCGCCCGGTATTGGTCACGTCCACATCCACCGTCACCGCGCCATCGCGCTTGAGTTCGGGCGCACTGGTGCGCATGCCCGAATACTTGAAGCGGGTGTACGACAGCCCATGCCCGAACGGGAACAGAGGCGTGCCCTTGAAGTACATGTAGGTGCGGCCGTGGCGGATGTCGTAGTCCATCATCGGCGGCAGCTGGCTTTCCGAGGCGGGCCAGGTGGCCACCAGCTTGCCGCCCGGGTTGTACTGTCCGAACAGCACCTTGGCCAGCGCCGTGCCCTGGTCCTGCGACGAATGCGCCATCTGCACGATCGCCGGCACGTGCTCCTTCGACCAGTTGATCGTGTACGGGAAGCTCGACATCAGCACCATCACCGTGCGGGGATTGGCCTCCAGCACCTGCTTGACCAGCGCCTCCTGGCGCAGCGCCAGCGTCTCGCGGTCGCGCCCTTCGCGGCCATCGCCCGGGTCCGTGCACGGCTTGGTGCCCGCATCGGTCCACTCCTTGCCCATGTTGGGACCGCAGGTAGGGTCGTTTCCCACCAGGACGATGGCCACATCGGCCTCGCGCGCGGCCTTCACCGCGGCGTCGCCTTCGGCCGCATAGCTGACCGCGACGTTCGGCCCGGCGATGGCCTTGATGCCGTCCAGCGCCGTCACCTTGTACGGCGGATGGCCGCCATACCAGTCCCAGCGCACATTGTCGGCATGCGGGCCGATCACGGCGATGCGCTTGATGCTGGCGGCCGACAGGGGCAGGGCGGCGCCGGCGTTCTTCATCAGCACGATCGATTCGAGCGCCAGCTGCTGCGACACGGCCTTGTGCTTTTCGCTCAGCCAGGGCTCGGGACCGGCGCCGATCTGGGCGTAGGGATTGCCCTCGGCCGGGTCGAGCAGGCCCAGTTTCAAGGTCACCTGCAACTTGCGCGCCAGCGCCGTGTCCAGGTCGGGCTCACTGATTGCGCCTTCCTTGAGCGCGGCGCGTAGTTCGTCCTTGTAGGTGTCCAGGTACTGGTTGATGCCGGCCTTCAGGGCTGCCACCGCTGCTTCCTTCTGGCCGGGATAGCGCTTGTACAGCTTGACCAGGTTGCCGATCGCGCCGCCGTCGCTGGAGACCACGTACGCGCCCCATTGCTTGACGACGAGCTGGTTGAGCAGCGGGTGCACGCCCATCGGGGTGCCGTTCCAGGCATTGTAGGAGGCCATCAGCGCGCGTGCGCCGCCATCCTCGAAACTCATGCGGAACGGCGCCGCATAGTATTCATGCAGCAGGCGCTCGTCGAAGTTCGAGGATGAGTTGCCGCGCCCGTTCTCGTTGCTGTTGGCGAGGAAGTGCTTGAGCAGGGCGGCGCCGCGCCAGTACCTCGGATGGTCGCCCTGCAGCCCGCGCGTGAACGCAGCCGCCATGGTGCCGGCCAGGTAGGGGTCTTCGCTGTAGACCTCTTCGCTGCGGCCCCAGCGCGGATCGCGCGCCAGGTCGGCTTGCGGCCCCCATTGCATGAGGATGGGTTTGCGGTATTTGTCGCTCTGGGTGATGTAGCGCGCTTCCGTGGACTGGACTTCGGCGGCCTGGCGCACCAGTTCCGGGTCCCAGCTGGCGCCCATGCCGGGCGGCTGGACGAACTGGGTGGTGGGAATGCGATCGGACTGGAAGCTCTGGTCGCCGCGCCGCACGATGCCGTGGATGCCTTCGGTGCCGCCGAAGCTGGGAATGCCCAGGCGCTTGACGCTGCTGTCGGTGGACAGCGCGTCGATCTTCTCATCCGGCGTCATCAGGGACAGGATGTTCTCGATGCGTGCCTCGGGTGCGAGCGCCGGGTTCTGGAACGGATAGCCGGTCTGCGCCTGCGCACTGCAGACGATGCCGATGGCGGCGCCAAGGATTGCCAAGTGCGCGGCCCGCTTGAATGCTGTCATGCTGATGGTCTCCCTTCGACTCCCGCTGCTTATGGAGCGGGTGGGCCATCATACCCCAGCTATGGTAGCGTTCCCAACACGCCGCTTCAGCGCGATATCACGAAGGGCTTGCCGATCGCCTTAGGCGCCACCGAGCGCGCCATCAGGCCGGCCAGCACGATCACCGTCACCACATACGGGATCATCTGGATCAGCGAACCGGGAATGCGGCCGATGCCCGGCAGCTCGACGCCTTCCATCTGGATCTGCACGGCGCTGAAAAAGCCGAACATGATGCAGCCCAGCGCCGTGTACACGGGCCGCCAGTTTCCGAACACCAGGGCGGTCAGGGCCAGGTAGCCGGCGCCGGCCGACATGTCGCGCAAAA
>JBKHWY010000644.1:0-2465 GCA_046566285.1 Gammaproteobacteria bacterium
GGGACAGGCGATCACGATGTCGACGCCGTTGCGCAGGCCTTGGACCTGCGGGTTCGGCCGGACGCCCCCGAAGACGGTGAGCGTGCGCAACCCGAGGCGCTTGGCCATCGGCGCGATATTGCCTTCCTCGACCTCCATGTGGCGCGTGTACATGTCGGCAAAGCGGCGCGCCAGCGGCTCGGACAGGGTAGCGCCGCTGCCGGCGGCGACCGCGCTCAGCTCCTCGTGCAGGGCCTGCCACAACGCGTCCATCTGGCTGTGCTCGGCCAGGATCTGCGGTCCCAGGCGCGCCAGCAAAGCGGCGTCCTCGCCACTGGCCGTGGCCTGCAGCATCGGCAGCAGGTCGTTCTCCTCGTCCTCGTGGTGAAGGTGCGCGGCCTTGTCGAAATACTTGAGGACGGCCGCCGCCGCCTGGCGCGCCTGGTCGTCGGCGCCGTGCGCAGCCAGGTGGGCGGGCAGCTTGTCCAGCGTGGCCAGCTGCTTGCGGATGCGGTCGTGGCAATGCTTCAGGACGGCGATCGGCTGGTCGAAGCCGGGGGCGGGGTCAGGCAATAGATTCGAGGTCATGGCGGTGGTTTCCACTCTGTAGTCAAGCTGTACACCGCCGCATTTTAGAGCAGCGCCAGGCATTGCGTCCGTTAAAATGTGCGGATGGATACTCTCGACACTCAATTCGTTCCCGGCTATGACGACCCCGCCCACTCGGTCGACATGGCGCGCCGCTTCGGCGGTATCGCGCGCCTGTACGGGGCCGACGCCCTGGCCCGTTTCCAGCAAGCGCACGTGTGCGTGGTGGGCGTGGGCGGGGTCGGTTCCTGGATCGTGGAAGCGCTGGCCAGGAGCGCCGTCGGCCAGCTCACCTTGATCGACCTGGACAATGTCTCCGAGTCCAATATCAACCGCCAGATCATGGCCAACACCGACACCATCGGCCAGCCCAAGGTCGATGCCCTGGCCGAGCGCATCGCCCGCATCAACCCGTATTGCCGGGTCGAGCGGGTCGAGGATTTCATCGGGCCCGAGAACCTCGAGCAGCTCATTGCCGGCAAGGGCTTCGACTACGTCGTCGATGCGATCGACAGCGTCAAGGCCAAGGCCGCGCTGATCGCCTGGTGCCGCGACCATCGGATGCCCTTGGTGACGATCGGCAGCGCCGGCGGGCAGGTCGATCCCACCCAGATCGCCATCCGCGATCTGGCGCGCACCGAACAGGAACCCTTGCTGAAGATGGTGCGCAAGCGCCTGCGCAGCCAGTACGGTTTTCCGCGCGGCGAGAAGACCAAGTTCCATGTGGACGCGGTGTTCTCGATGGAGCGCCTGACCCCGCCGCAAGGCGAGGACGCCTGCGCCATCGACGGCGTCACCGGCTTGAACTGCGCCGGCTTCGGCTCGGCCATGGTGGTGACGGCCACCTTCGGCATGGTCGCGGCCAGCCATGTGCTGCGCCATCTGGCCGCGCCAGGCGTCGCGGCGCCGGCCCACGGCTCTGCTGGGCAGGACAGCGCCGCCGCGCTATCATAGGCCTTACCTTTTTGCTTTGCCCTTTTATAAGCCAGAAAGAAAAATCATGCGCCACTCATTCATCCTCGCCCTGACGCTGGCCGCCGGCGCGGCCCTGGCCCAGACCACCCCGGATCAACCGGCCAACCAGCCGACCTCGCAACCGGTGGCCCAGCCCGCCGAGCAGCAAAGCGTGCCCGAGGCCGTCGCGCCCGTCTCCGTGACCGGCACCGCGCCGGCCCAGATGGCGCCCGCCGAAGGCCAGCTGCAAGTCAAGGACATCGTCATCGGCAAGGGCGAGGAAGCCGGCGTCGGCTCCACCGTCTCGGTGCACTACACCGGTTGGCTGTTCAAGCCGCTGGCCGTCAAGCAGCACGGCCGGGTGTTCGATTCCTCGCGCGAGCGCGGCGAACCGATCGAGTTCGTGCTGGGCGCCGGCCGCGTCATCAAGGGCTGGGACCAGGGCTTGCAAGGCATGCGCGTGGGTGGCAAGCGCACCCTGGTCATTCCGGCCCAGCTGGCCTACGGCGCGCGTTCCGTGCCGGGCATTCCGGCCAACTCCGACCTGATCTTCGACGTGGAACTGGTCAAGGTCAAATAACACCAAGAAGATTAAAAAGACTGAAACAACACCAACGGCCTCGCGTTGACCGCGAGGTCATCGTCCACGTTTTTACTGGGGAGCAGAACATGAGAGTTGCAAACGACGTTACCGAACTGATCGGCAACACCCCGCTGGTGCGCATCCGCAAGCTCGCTGCCGGCGCCAACGCGGACCTGCTGGCCAAGCTGGAGTTCTACAACCCTGCGCACAGCGTCAAGGACCGCATCGGCCTGGCCATGATCGAAGCGGCCGAGGCGGCCGGCATCGTCAAGCCGGACACCGTGTTCGTCGAGCCCACCAGCGGCAACACCGGCATCGCGCTGGCGATGGTGTGCGCGGCGCGCGGCTACCGCTGCAAGCT
>JBKHWY010000645.1:0-2451 GCA_046566285.1 Gammaproteobacteria bacterium
GATGTTGATGACGCCGGAGAAAGCATCGGAACCGTACAGGGCCGAGCCGGGACCGCGGATGACTTCGATGCGGGCGATATGCTCGACCGGGTAGCCGCCCCACAGATTGCCCTTGTTGCCGGCGAAGATGGTGGTGATCGGCACGCCATCCTGCATGACCAGCAGTTGCGGGCCGAACTGGGTGGCGATGCCGCGCATGACGTACAGCGGCGCGTAGTTGTTGGCGCTGCGGTTCACGTGCATGCCCGGCACGGATTCGAGCACCTGGTCGAGGTCGGTGGCGCCCATGGCGGCAATGTCGGCCGCCGTGATGACGGAGGCCACGGCCGGAGCGCGCCGCAGGCTTTGCACGCTGCCGGTGGCGATGGTGACGTTGGTCTTGTCGCCATATACAAGGCTCAGCTCGTCTTCCTCGCTGGCCTGCTGGGCCGCCGCCAGCGCCGGCGCCGCACACAAGGCGGCCAGGCACAAGCGATATCCGATGCAAAACCGAAGGCGATGACCGAGGCGACCCCCAGGGCGATACTCGATGGAAGACTTCACAAAACTACTCCATTGCCGATGAATCTTGCATTGTAGCTCTGCGATGTTGCCCTGCGTCAAATAAGGATGTGTGCGCGCCCGAAAATGCAACACTCGCGTGACTTTTCGGACTGTTCAATATCCTTACGGCCACTCCCGTTTGGCCACCCCGGTGTAATCGATGTCATCGCAGCGGATCGGCAGGAAGGCGCCGGCGGGCTTGTCGGCCGCGTCCACGATCCCCGGCGGCATGCCGGCCAGGAAGGTCGGCAGCCGCAGCATCTGGTACTCGCGGGCGTTCATTCCCATGTCGCTGATGATGGCCGCGTGCAGGGCGGCGTAGTTCATGCGCAGTTGCGGCCAGCGCGCCACCAGGATGGCTTCGATGTCGAAGGCCAGCTTCAGGTGCACGCCCTCGGCCAGCCCCAGTTCGCGCGCCAGCGCCATGATGCCGGGGATGCGTTCGTCCAGCGAGTTGATGGGACGTCCATAGCCGTACACGCGGCGCTGGCCGGCTTCGGCCAATACCAGCGTTTCCAGCTGGGCGCCATCGGCCACCTCACGTGCCGCGCGCTGCAGGAAGCCCAGCGATGCCAGGCCGGCCTGGCCGCCGTACACGGTGGCTTCCGAGACGGCCAGCGCCGCCACCAGGCCCAGGTTGGGGGTGGACCGGTTCGAGGCCGCCAGGGCGGCCACGCGGTTGTTCCACAGGCGCGCATCGGGGTAGCTGGTGTGCACCCACAGGGCGCCCACCATGCGTTTCTGCGCGGGCGTCAGGCGTCGTCCGGTGATGCCGAACACGAACAGCTCGACCCAGTCCAGGTCTGCCAGTTCGCCGTGCAGGTCGTGGCCGCGAAATACCGCATGGCTGCCCGGATAGCAGGCGCCCATGGCGGTGCGGATGCGGCCGTGGTGGGCCGCCAGCAGGTCGGGACCCTTCATGCGGCCTCCGGCAGGGATCGGGTCGCGGCGTTCTCGGTCAGCTCGACTTTATAGAACGGGAAACGGCGAAAGCCTTCGCGGGTCTGCTCGAGGGCATGGGCGGCGGCGCCGGGCAGGCGCAGCAGCAGGTACAGCATCTCGCCTTCCTCGGGCGCCAGGCCCAGGTCGTGCAGCACGCAGGCGGCCACGCCGGCCAAGCCGAGCGCGTGGCCGGCGGCGCGCTCCACCTCGTCCAGATGCTGGCGCAGCCAGTTCACGCCCGGCGTGTCGCCCACGCGCGCCAGCGTGGCCAGCAAGTCGCGCACGACGCCGCTGGCCGACTCGCCATGGGCGTCGAAGCCGGGCAGGTGGGCGCGTTCCGGCCAGCTGCCGGCCGGGGCCTGGGCGTTGGCATCCTGCCAGCCGGCCAGGTCGTGCCCACAGTCGCGCCACAAGACCATGGCATCGAACACGTCGCGCGCGCCGCCATTGCGTCCCGCGCCCACCGACAGGGCGGCGATCAGGGAGGCGGCCGCGGGCGAACCGCCCACGCCGCCGCACATGGCAGCGTGCACGGACGGATCGCGCGGACCGGGGTTGGCCAGCGCCACGGCCAGCGCTTCGAGCATGTCCAGCCGGGCGGCGCCGGGCAGCTCGTCCCTCAGCAGCAGCATCAGCATCTGCACCCAGCGCGCGCGCCCGGCCATCTGCCCGAACACGTCGTAGCCGCGGCAGAACGCGCGCCGGGCAGCGAACGGGTTGCCGGCTTCGGGCTCCTCGCGCCAGATGCGGGTGTGAATCAGGTCGGCGCCGTCGATGGCGGTGCTCACAAGCCTTCTCCCAGCACGCGCATGCGCGCATTCATCGGCGGCACTTCCTCGCCATCGATGCGCACGTCCAGGATGGTGGGGCCGGGGCGGGCGCAGATGGCGCCGATGTCGAGCGCCTCCATGTCGGACGGCGAGTGAATCACGTGGCCGTGCGCGCCCATGGCGCGCGCCATCAGGG
>JBKHWY010000646.1:0-2447 GCA_046566285.1 Gammaproteobacteria bacterium
CCAGCACCACGAGGGCCGTGCACAGCAAACGCTTGTGGGAGGTGAGTGACGTACGCCCGGTCCGCTTGGAATTGTTCAATTTGTCCTCGAATATGTGTAAGACACGTGTCGGACACGTGTAAGACGCGATTTCAACGCAAAGCTTGCTTATAAGCTAACAGCTTGTCGAAATTATTACACATATTGAGGAACAGGCGCGTACGAATCGCTGAATTATGCCTTAAAGCATATTTCCAGTGATTAATAAAGCTTGTTGGTACCCAAGAACGCCCCGTAGGCGCGGCGCAATCCCTCTTCCAGGGGTACCCGGGCGCGCCAGCCCAGTGTGTGCAATTTTGACACATCCAGAAGTTTTCGTGGTGTACCGTCGGGTTTGCTGGTATCGAACTCGATGCGGCCCTCGTAGCCCACCACCTTGCCCACCAGCCGTGCCAGATCGCCAATGGTGGTGTCCTCCCCGGTGCCGACGTTGATATGCGAGTGCATCGGCTGGGTGTTGGCGCAATAGGTCGGGTAGTCCAGCTGCATCACGTACACGCTGGCCTCGGCCATGTCGTCCACGAACAGGAATTCGCGCATGGGCCGCCCGCTGCCCCAGATGGTCACGCCGGGCGCGCGCGCCACCTTGGCTTCGTGAAAGCGCCGGATCAGGGCCGGGATCACGTGGCTGTTTTCGGGGTGGTAGTTGTCGCCGGGACCATACAGATTGGTCGGCATGACGCTGCGGTAGTCGGTGCCGTACTGGCGGTTGTAGCTTTCGCACAGCTTGATGCCGGCGATTTTGGCCATCGCATACGGCTCGTTGGTGGGCTCCAGCATCCCGCCCATCAGGTATTCCTCGCGGATGGGCTGCTCGGCCATGCGCGGATAGATGCACGACGAGCCCAGGAACAGCAGCTTCTTGACCCCGCTGCGCCAGGCTTCGTGCACCACGTTGGCTTGCACCATCATGTTGTCGTAGATGAACTCGGCCGGATAGGTGTTGTTGGCATGGATGCCGCCCACCTTGGCGGCCGCCAGGTAGACCTGGTCGATGTGCTCGGTCTCGAAGAATTCGCGCACCTGGGCCTGGTTGGTCAGCTCCAGTTCCGCGTGAGTGCGGGTGACGATATTGGTCAGGCCCTGCGCGTTGAGCACGCGCACGATGGCTGAACCCACCAGGCCGCGGTGGCCGGCGACGAAAATACGGGGCTGGGACGTTCTCAAGCTTTACTCCAGTGAAATTGCGACATCAAAACCGTGGGATTTCAGCAGGGCGTGGCGACGCGCCTTGTCCAGGTCGAAGGCGACCATCTCGGCCACCAGTTCCTGCAGGGTGGTGCGCGGGGTCCAGCCCAGCTGGGTGCGCGCCTTGGCCGGGTCGCCCAGCAGGGTTTCCACTTCCGTCGGGCGGAAATACTTGGGATCGACGGCCACGATGATCTGGCCCACGCGTGCGCCGGCCGCCTTGTCGCCGGTGATGGCGGAAATCACGCCGATCTCATCGACGCCCTTGCCTTCCCAGGCGATGGCCATGCCCAGCTCGGCGGCGGCCAGTTCGACGAAGTGGCGCACCGAATGCTGCACCCCGGTGGCAATCACGTAATCCTCCGGCTTGTCCTGCTGCAGCATCAGCCATTGCATCTCGATGTAGTCGCGCGCATGGCCCCAGTCGCGCAGCGCGTCCATGTTGCCGAGGAAAAGCTGCTGTTCCAGCCCTTGCGCGATATTCGCCAGCGCCCGGGTGATCTTGCGCGTCACGAAGGTTTCGCCGCGCCGGGGCGACTCGTGGTTGAACAGGATGCCGTTGCAGGCATACATGCCGTAGGCTTCGCGGTAGTTCACCGTGATCCAGTAGGCGTACAGCTTGGCCACCGCATACGGGCTGCGCGGGTAGAACGGAGTGCTTTCGCGCTGCGGGGTTTCCTGCACCAGGCCGTACAGTTCCGAGGTGGAGGCCTGGTAGAAGCGCGTGCTCTTGGTGAGCCCGGCGATGCGGATCGCTTCCAGCAGGCGCAGGGTGCCCACGCCGTCCACGTCGGCCGTGTACTCGGGCGACTCGAACGACACCGCCACATGGCTCATGGCGCCCAGGTTGTACACCTCGTCGGGGCGCACTTCCTGCAGGATGCGGATCAGGTTGGAGGTATCGGACAGGTCGCCGTAGTGCAGGAAGAAATTCTGGTGCGGGACGTGCGGGTCCTGGTAGATGTGGTCGATGCGGTCGGTGTTGAAGGACGACGACCGGCGCACCATCCCGTGCACCTCGTAGCCCTTCTCGAGCAGGAGCTCGGCGAGGTAGGACCCGTCCTGCCCCGTGACACCGGTGATCAGGGCGCGCTTCATGCGGTGCCGGCTCCTTCCTGCGCGCGCAGCCGCGCGGCGGTCAGCTCGAGGCCCTCGCGGACGGCGGTGGCGGCGGTCCAGCCCAGCAGGCGGGTGGCCTTGGTCGCGGCGGGATGGCGGCG
>JBKHWY010000647.1:0-2420 GCA_046566285.1 Gammaproteobacteria bacterium
TGAACGGCAGCGCCTCGCTGTCCGAACACTTCGTTTTCAATCTCAGCCTGATTTCGGAAAACGCCGCCATCGACCTGAAGGACCTGATGGGCACCAACGTGGCCGTCGGCATCCAGCTCTCGGACGGCAGCGAGCATTTCATCAATGGCTACGTGCATTCGTTCGGCTTCAGCCATTCCGATGGCGGCTTCGCGTTCTACCATGCGCAGATCGTGCCCTGGCTCAGCTACCTGAAGCAGCGCGTGAACTCGCGCATCTTCCAAGACGAGAGCGTGATCGGCGTGATCGAGTCGATCTTCAAGAAGGATTACAACGGCCTGGCGAAATACGAGTTCCGCACCAGCCAGAGCTACGCGCCGGTGAATTACATCGTCCAGTACGACGAGACCGACGAGCACTTCATCAGCCGGCTGATGGAAAAGTACGGCCTGTTCTACTATTTCGAGCACACCATCGGCGGCCACGTGATGGTCATTTCCGACGATTCCTGCAGCCCGGCGTTCTGCCCGGCGCAAGAGGCGCACGCGGAAGTCCAATTCAATGGCGGCAACCGCTGGCACGACCAGGACAGCGTCACCGCGTTCGCAGCCGAGCGTCATCTGCAGCCGACCAAGGTGTCGCTCAACACCTTCGATTTCAAGTCGCCCAACACCATCCCCTACGTCGAGATGCCCACCATGACGCAGCAGGGCAACATGCCGACGATGGAGATCTACGACGGCAATCCGGCGTTCTCGTACAAGAACAAGGAAGAGGGCGAGCGTGAAGCCAAGCTGCGCCTGGAGGTGATGGAGTGGCAGGCCAAAATCTTCACCGGCGCGTCCGACTGCCGCGGCCTGATCCCGGGCCACACCTTCAAGCTCCTGGACCACCACTGGTTCGACCCGACCACCAGCGGCGACAACCAGTTCCTGGTGCTGTCGGTGCAGTACAGCGCGCGCAACAACTACTTCGAGCGTGGCCAGAGCGACGTCTATCGCAACAGCTTCACGGCGATCCGCAGCAAGATCCCCTACCGTCCGCGCCGCGCGCACCAGGCGCCGCGCATGCCCGGTCCGCAGACCGCCACGGTGGTGGGGCCCAAGGGCACCGAGATCCATACCGACAAATACGGCCGCATCAAGGTGCAGTTCCATTGGGACCGCTACGGCCGGCGCGACGAGCGCAGCTCGTGCTGGATTCGCGTCTCGCAACCGTGGGCGGGGCAGGGCTGGGGCACCATCTCCATCCCGCGTATCGGCCAGGAAGTGATCATCGATTACCTGGAAGGCGATCCGGACCGCCCGGTGTGCACGGGGCGCCTGTTCAATGCCGACCAGCCGGCCCCGTATGGCCTGCCGGACGGCGCCCACATGATGGGCTTCAAGAGCCGTTCCACGCCCGGCGGCGGGGGCTTCTGCGAGATGGTCATCCACGACCAGAAGGGCAAGGAGCTGATCAATATCCACTCGCAGAAGGATATGGTCACCACGGTCCAGAACAATCAGGCCACGCTGGTCAACGGCCCGCAGCAGACCAACACGGTGGCCAACGGCTTCCAGACCAACACCGTCAAGCAGTACATCGTCACCACGGCGCAGACGGCGCACATCCACCAGACCGCCAAGACCAATATCGAATTGACGGCCCAGGATGAGCACATCCACCAGACCGCCAAGACGAACATCGAGCTGACCGCGCAAACGGACTACATCCACCAGACCGCCAAGACCAATATCGAACTGACGGCGCAGGACGCCTACCTGCACCAGACGGCCAAGCAGAACGTCGAGATCACCTCGCAGACCGAGCACATTCATCTGACGGCCAGCACCAACATCACCCTGAAGGTCGGCAGCAGTTCCATCGAAATGAGCGCCGATGGCACCATCACCATCAAGGGCAATGTGGTGAGTGTCATCGGCGGCACCCGAATCGACCTGAATCCATGAGCGAGCATCCGATGTCAGACACCCAGCTTTACCACGCCAACCACGCCACCTTCGAGCTGCCCGCGCAGCTGAAGGACAAGACCATGCACATGTTCACGCTGAAGGACGACGGTCCCAGCGAATTCAGCGTGGTGGTGTCGCATGCCGACACCCAGCCCGAGGAACAGCTCGAGGAATTCGGCGACCGGTTGGTCAAGGAACTCACGCGCGCGCTGCCGAAGTTCCAGCTGCGCGCCATGAAGGAGCGCAGCATCGACGGCTCGCCCGCGGTGGAACTGGCCTACAGCTGGCGCAACGAAGGCCACTTCATGCACCAGCGCCAGGCCATGACCCTGGTGCAGGGACCCCGGCCGGGATCGACCCAGGCCCTGATGATCGCCGCCACCTGCCTGGAAGCCTTCAGCGACGAATGGAATGCCGCCTTCGATGGCATCCTCGACAGCATGAAGCTGCGCCGCCCCTTGTCGGCGGCGCCCGCCGGCACGCACG
>JBKHWY010000648.1:0-2418 GCA_046566285.1 Gammaproteobacteria bacterium
GTTTGCCCAGGATGGCAATGCCTTCGCGGATGCGTTCCTGGGGCACCGTCACGAAGGACAGGCGGAAGGTGTTGGGCGCCGGGTCGTTGGCGTAGAACGATTCGCCCGGCACGAACGCGACCTTGGCGGCAATGGCCTGGTCGAGCAGCTGCAGCGCGTTGATCTTCTTGGGCAGCGTGACCCAGATGAACATGCCGCCTTCCGGACGGGTCCAGCTGACGCCCGCCGGGAAGTGCTCGGCCATCGCGTCCAGCATCACCTGGCACTGGCTGGCGTACAGGGCCCGGATCTTCGGGATGTGGCCATCCAGGAAGCCATCCTTGACCACCTCGTGCACCACCATCTGGGTGAGGGTGGCGGTATGCAGGTCGGCGGCCTGCTTGGCCATCTCCAGGCGGCGCACCAGCGGCAGGGGCGCGACCACGTAGCCCAGGCGGATGCCGGGGGTGAGCACCTTGGAGAACGAACCCATGTAGACCACCCCGTCCGGGTTCATGGTCAGCATCTTGGGCAGCGGCTCGCCCTTGTAGCTGAGCGACCCGTAGGGATCGTCCTCGATCAGCGGCAGGCCCAGGTTGGCGCAGGTTTCCACCAGCTCGCGCCGGCGGTCCACCGACAGGGTGCGCCCGGTCGGGTTCTGGAAGTTCGGCAGCGCGTACAGCATGCGCGCGCCTTGCGCCACGGCTTTCACCGAGCTTGGGACCAGGCCATGGTCGTCGGTCTCGACCGACTTGAATTCGGGGCGGTACACGGAGAACGCCTGCAGCGCGCCCAGGTAGCTGGGGGTTTCGACCAGCACGCGGCTGCCTTCGTCGATCATCACCTTGCCCAGGAGGTCGAGCGCCTGCTGCGAGCCCGACACCATCAGGATCTGCTCGGGCGCGATGCGGCAATCCGGGGTCGAGATGAAGTTGGCGATCCATTCGCGCAGGGGCGGGTAGCCGTCCGTGGGGCCGTACTGCAGGGCCACCTTGCCGTTGTTGGCCAGCACCTTGTCGAACGCCGCCTTCATTTCCTCGACCGGGAACGTGGCGGGTGACGGCAGGCCGCCGGCGAACGAGATGATGTCCGGACGCTGCGTCACTTTCAGGATTTCGCGGATGACCGAGCTTTTCATCTCGTTGGCGCGTTCCGAGAAACGCCATTGGATCGGATTGATGTTTTCTATTTTCATGCTGGTCTCACCAAAAAAAGGACCGGGGCCCCCAAGCCATGATTATAAAGGAGGGAGCGGGGGCAAACGTCAGGCCAGTTCGGCGATCAGTTCGATTTCCACACAGGCGCCCAGGGGAATCTGCGCCACGCCGAAGGCCGAGCGAGCATGCCGGCCGGCTTCGCCGAATACCTCGCCCAGCAGTTCCGAGCAGCCGTTGGTCACCAGGTGGTGCTCGGTGAAGTCCGCCGTGGAGTTGACCAGGCTGGTGACCTTGACAATGCGCTTGACGCGCGTCAGGTCGCCCCCGCAGGCCGCTTCCAGCGTGGCCAGCAGGTTGATGGTGGTCACGCGCGCGGCTTCCTTGCCCTGCTCGACCGTCACATCCTTGCCCAGCTGACCGGTGATCAGCGAGCCGTCCGCGCGCTTCGGCAGATGCCCGGAAAGAAATACCTGATTGCCGCTCTGCACATACATGACGTAGGCGGCCACCGGCGTGGCGGGTGGATTGAGCGTGATGTCGAGCGACTTGAGTTTTTCGTAGACGGTCATGGCGGTGGGTTTGTCAGTGTTGGATGAGTCTGTTGGATGAGTCGAACGGTGAAACTGATCGCGCTGTAAAAGCGATATTGTACGTTGCACGGCCGCGCGTTCCTAGCGGGCCACCCGCATGCGGCGGCCGGCCGCCACCACGGCGATCACGCCGGCCGCGAAGGCGATATGGTCCGGCGCCAGCGCCTCGCCCAGGATCAGGGCGGCGCCGACCAGCGTCAGGAAGGGCTGCAGCAGTTGCACCTGGCCGACCCGGGCCACGCCGCCCAGGGCCATGCCGCGGTACCAGAACACGAAGCCGATGAACATCGAGAAGGCCGAGATGTAGCCGAAGCCCAGCCAGGCCGACAGCGGTGCGGCCGCCATCACCGGCAGCTGGTCGCGGCTGGTCCACAGCACCAGCGGCAGCAGCAGGGGGCTGGAGAGCACGAGCGCCCAGCAGATCACCTGTTCCCCGGGCATGCTGGAGGACAGCCGGCCGCCTTCGGCATAGCCAAGCCCGCCCAGCACGACCGCGCCCAGCACCATCAGGTCGGTCGGATGAAAGCTGCCGCCGCTCTGGCGTAGGGCAAACGCGATCACCAGGCCCGAACCAATCATGGCCATCAGCCAGAAGCCGGGCGACGGGCGTTCCTTGCCGCGCAGCGCGGCGAACGCCGCCGTGACCAGCGGCAGGATGCCGACCAGCACGGCGCCGTGCGAAGCCGGCAGGG
>JBKHWY010000649.1:0-2403 GCA_046566285.1 Gammaproteobacteria bacterium
TCGGTACTGCTTGCTGCTCATCGACAAATCGTTGTGTTTGTCAGCAGCAGAGAAGTGAGATTATGCGGCGTTTTGCGATCTTCGTCAACTTCTTTTTTGATGCTTCGTCTTGTTTAAGTCCGCTTTAAGAGCCATCAAGACGCCCTGCATTTCTGCAGGGACGCGCACTATAGCAAACCCGCAGCGGGTATGCAAGCCTCATTCGGACAACGTCATCGATGTGTAGGCCGGATCGGACTTGATCGACCCGACCGTGAACGGCAGCCGTGGCCACAGCTTGTTCGCGTACAGGGGCAGCTGGTCCGCATGATGCGGGGATTGCGGGTCGGTCGACTGGCCGTACAGCAGCATTGCATGGGCGACCGGTCCGTTCTCGTCGAACCCGACCGTCTGGACATAGCTGGTCCCCCATGCGACGCCGCCATATCCCTGCGCCGTCAGTCCAGTGCCGGTATGGATGGAATTGTAGGAGCCGTCCAGGTCGCCGATTCCGCCGTGCATGGCAAAACGGGTTCCCTGGCGCGATTCGCTCTGCAGTTCGCCGAGCGGTACATCAAGCGCGATGCCGAGGCGCGTCATGTGGTCCGCCGCCCCTTTCAAGGCGGCCAACATGGCGGGCACGGCTGCCGGAGCCAGGCCGCGCGGCGTGTTGATGGGGTCACGGGGATCGAAAGGCGTGGACCATTTGTCCGCAATGGCCGAACCCGCATTCCAGAATTCCCGGAACAGCACGGCGCCCCGGCTGCTTGCATCGGCACGCTTGTCCCAGGCGTTGAGCACGGTGCAGGCCTGCATCAGTACCTGATCGCCGGAGGCAAGGCAGGCCGGCAGCAGCTCCGGCAACACCAGCTCGGCGGCATAGACGCGATTGGCAAATGTGAGGTTCTGCACGGCTGGCAAGCCAAGCTTGCCGCCGGCGAGCGCTTCGCCCAACTGCTTGAATCCGATGCGCGTGCGCAGCTTCTGCGGAACGCCGACCGGGCCGTACAGGGGCGAATACGGTCCGTTCAGCAAGGCGTGTACATTGCTCAGCCAATAGCTGTCGTTGGAGTTGCCCACGTGATCAGTGCGCAGGGTCCAGGGTGCGTTGACCGGCGAATAGATCCCGGCCGGCGCCGCTCCATCGAGCCCCCAGCCGCAGCCGCTGCGCGAGCCGTCCAGCATCAGGAGCTGAGGAACGATCATGCAGTCCCCCGTCAACTTGTCGGCGCCCACACG
This sequence comes from Gammaproteobacteria bacterium, assembly GCA_046566285.1. Classification (GTDB taxonomy): domain Bacteria; phylum Pseudomonadota; class Gammaproteobacteria; order Burkholderiales; family Burkholderiaceae_D; genus Telluria_A. The sequence continues at coordinate 1,219 of JBKHWY010000649.1, forward strand.
CGGGACCACGCTGGCATCGGCGAACAACACATTGCCGTCACGGTCTGCCGCGGCCGTGTTCACCCAGGGCAGGCCGACGATGGTATCGAGCGCCGCCTTCAGCTCGCGCACATTGCGCGCCTTGCCGATGCTGATCCATTGCTCGACCAAACGGGTGTTGGCCCGGTTCGGGTCGCCCAGGACATGGACTTCGGTATGGGTCCAGTGGAGGCCCGCATCCGGCTTGACGAGTACGGCGCCCTGGCGCGTGTAAAAGAAGGTCTTGGTACGCTTGCCGATTGTCCCGTCAGCTTCCAACCGCTCGATCGTGACAGTGCGTCGGATCATGCGTGCCGGCTTGCCGTCGACAAAGTAGGTGGTGCCGCTGGGATCATGCGGATCGAGGGCCAGCTTGAAGGTAGTGAAATGCACCGCCGTGGTGACGGTATGGGTCCAGGCCAGATCGCGGTTGAAGCCGATGACAACCGTCGGGATGCCGCCGAGAATGACGCCCATCGCATCGTAGCGGCCGGGCACGGTCAGGTGGGCCTGGTAGAAGCGGTCGGTGCTGGTCCATGGGTAGTGCGGATTGCCCAGCAGGATGCCGCGACCGTTTTGGGTCGCGTCCTTGCCCAGGGCGAGCGCGTTGCTGCCCAACTGCTGGCGGGTAATCCGGTCCAGGCGTTCCTGCACGAAGTTGGTATCGGTCAGTGCGGTGCCAAGTTCTGCCACCCGCGCTGTACCGGCCTCATCGCGCGCTGCGTTGACGATTTCCTTGGCGAAGACTTCTCCGCTGGCGTGCAAGGCCTTCTCCGCCACCACGCGATAGACATCCTCGACGCTGATGGGCCGCAGCCACGGCGCGTTGGCGCAGGCCGCTGGAAGCTTGCCGGCGTAATCCTTCAGGTAGCGGTTATACCCGGCCGCGTAGCCGGCCAGCATGTCGCGCGCTTCGCGGCTGCCGGCGTCGTACGATGCGCGCAGCAAGTCCATGTCCAGATAGCTTTTGAAGAAGAAGTCACTGTCCTCGTTTTTCAGGCGCAAATAATCGTTGGCCACACCGTACTCGCCGTTGATGGGCGCCGTCGCCGCCGCATCCGGACCGAAAAAGCGCGAACGCTCTCCGCGTACGGTGAGCAGGCTGTCGGCGAACATGCAGACGTTGTCTTGGGCATAGGCATAGGCGAGGCCATACCCGAGGCTGCG
>JBKHWY010000650.1:0-2396 GCA_046566285.1 Gammaproteobacteria bacterium
TCACGCGCGAGCAGAACACCATGCTACTGCTGGGCGGCATGCGTGCCGAACAGAAGTTTTCCGTGTTCCTGGCCAATCTGGGCGCGCGCTACCAGGAGCGTGGCTACTCGGCCTGCCAGTTCGAACTGCGCATGTCGCGGGAAGACATCGGCAACTACCTGGGCCTGACCATCGAAAGTATCAGCCGCCTGGTCAACCGCTTCAACAAGAGCGGTGTGGTCACGGTCGACAAGCGCGAAGTCGTCATCCACGACAAGGCCAGGCTGATGGCGACAGCTGCCGGCGCCGCCGTACTGTAGGCATCGGCCGAAGCGCAAAAGTCATAAACCAGAACAATGCAATGCGCGTGTCCTTGATAGTATGGTTCTGTTTCGATAACTGAAACTCATCAGAACCCACCTAAGGAAAGCGCATATGAAACGACTCGAAGGTAAAATCGCGGTAGTCACAGGGGCCAGCAGCGGGATTGGGCGGGCCATTGTCGAACGCTATGTCGCGGAAGGCGCCAAGGTATTCGCGTTTGCGCGCAGCGTCGAGGCGCTCGGGCAACTGGAAGCAAGCTATCCGGGACAGGTGATCGCGGTAGGCGGCGACGTCACGCGCCCTGCGGACTTGGCCCGCCTGGTGGACACGGTGGTGCAGCGGCACGGCGCCATCGATATCCTGGTGCCCAATGCCGGTATTGCGCGGGTGGTGTCGTTCGAGGACAGCACGGCCGCAGCGTTTTCCGAGCAGTTTTCCGTGAACCTGTTCGCGGCGGCTGAAACAGCGCGGCTGTTCGTGCCACACCTGCGCGCCGGCGGCTCGGTCCAGTTCATCACCACATTCCTGACTCAGGTCGGCTTCCCGGGCCTGGCCATTTACAGCGCCAGCAAAGCGGCCCTGAAGTCGCTGTCCCAGACGCTCGCTGCGGAACTGGCGCCGAAAGGCATCCGCGTCAATTCGATCGCACCGGGTCCGATCGCAACGCCGCTGTGGGGCACAGTCGGATTGCCGGCGGAAACCCTAGGCGTGGTCGCGGAGAAGATCAATGCACGCCTGATGAAGGGCACGTTCGGCCAGCCGGACGATATCGCGGAAACGTCGGTGTTCCTGGCCTCGGACGGGGCGAAGAATATCTATGGCCAGGAAATCGTGGTCGACGGTGGATACACCATCGGATGATGGCCGTCCGATAGAGGCAGTTGGTGAGGTGGCTGAGCAGCACATTTGTTCACCCCTCACCATGAGCTCAATGTCGCATAATTTGTATTATGTCAAATTACCTTGCGATCGTCGGCGACGATGCTGTCGGGTCATTGCCCCATGAGGCCGGTTGGCCGATCGTGAAACGAGATCGGTTACAGCTCTACACGGCGCCTGTCCAGCGACATCCCAAGCAGCAGAAACGATATCAGCGACAACAGCAACAGTCCGCCCAGTAAGGTCGTGCCCGACCCGTGGCGATGGAGCACCCAGGCGGCCAGCACAGGTCCCGCCGCCTTCGACAGCATTGCTGGGCCGGCCAACGCGCCGCTGATCGCGCCATAGTTCTCTGGACCGAACAGCGAGCGCGGAATGGTAGCGCGAACGATGGTCAGGATGCCATTGCTCGCACCGTACAGCGTGCAGAACAATGCCACTGCCCAGCCATGCCCGCCGAAGAGAACGAGGATGGCCAACGCGAGCGGCAGGCCGCAGAACGTCAGCTTTCCGACAGTCTCAGGGCTTACCCTGCCTGCGAAGCTGCGTTCCAGCACCCGCCCGGCAACTTGAGTGGGCCCGATCAGCGATGCGGCCAGGACCGCGAAGTCGAGTGGATGATTCAACCGGGTCAGCAAGGGAATCAGGTGAACCGTCAACGTCGAAAACACGAGCGTGTTGACGGCGAAGGCGGCCGCCAGCAGCCAGAACGCGGGATGCTTCAATGCTTCCCCGAGCGTGTGACTACGGCGCCTTGCGGGGCTCGGCATGGCGCACGCTTGGGCTTCACCGAGCAGCAAGTGCAGCGGCAGACATACAATCACGTGCAAGACCGCATAGCACGCATAGGTCGACCGCCAGCCGAATTCGTTGGACAGGTGCAGCGTCAGTGGCCAGAACACGGTACTGGCGAAACCGGCGAACAGGGTCAGCGTCGATATGGATCGCCTGGCCTCGTCGCCATGTTTACGGTTGATCACGGCGAACGCCGCTTCATACAAGGTGGCGGACATTGCGACACCGAGCAGAACCCAGGCGCCGTAAAGCGACGCCGCCGAAGCCGCCCGGCTCAGCCAGTAGACCGCGAGGCCCGCGAGGACGGAGCCCGCGCTCATCACCAAGCGCCCGCCGTGGCGGTCGATCAGGATCCCGACCGGCGCCGCCGCCAGGCCGGCAACCAGCAGGCTGACCGAATAGGCGCCGTAGACGAGCTC
>JBKHWY010000651.1:0-2392 GCA_046566285.1 Gammaproteobacteria bacterium
AACTGACGGTCGGCGAAGACGCGCGCATCACCCGTGCCGGGCACTTCCTCCGTCGCCACAAACTGGATGAATTGCCGCAACTCCTGAACGTGATTGCCGGGGACATGAGCCTGGTCGGCCCACGGCCCGAGGTGCCGCGCTACGTGGCCTGCTATCCGCCCGATGTCCGCACGGTGGTGCTGTCGGTGCGGCCCGGCATCACCGACTGGGCTTCAATCTGCTTCAGGGAAGAAAGCAGCATTCTGGCGCGCAGCGACGATCCCGAGCGCGCCTACCTCGATGCCGTCATGCCGGTCAAGCTGGCGTTCAATGTACGCTACGTGCACGAGCGCAGCTTCTGGACCGACGTGCGCATCATCCTGATGACCCTGGCGGCGCTGCTGCGTTAGCGACGATGCCATGCTGTCCTGGACCAGGCTCATGCACCTCGGCGATCTCGGGTTCACCGTGCCGCTGGCCGCCGCCATCGCTGCCGCCCTGCTGGCGGCGGGAGCGCACCGCTTTGCGCTGACCTGGAGCGCGGCCTTCTGCCTCGCCATGCTGGCGGTGGGCGTCAACAAGATCGGCTTCATGACCTGGGGCGTGGGCGTGTCCGGCGTAAGCTTTCGCGCTGCCAGTGGCCATGCCGCCGGCGCCAGTGCCATCTTTCCCCTGCTGTTTTACCTGTGCGGACAGCTGGTGCGCCAACGCGTGGGGCCGGCGCCGCTCCAGCAAACCGGCGCGCGGGCGCGCGAAAGCCAGCCCGCAGGGCCGCCCTCCTGCCACGCCGAGCTGGCGGCCGGCGTCGGCGTGGGCGCCGTGGTGGCCGCGATCCTCGTGCTGTGCAATGAACACAGCCCGGCCGAAGCACTGGCGGGCTGTGCGATCGGCGCCGGGGCCAGCCTGTTCTGCATCGTGCGCGCCCAACCGGTCCGGCTCGCTCCCGCCCACCTGCGCGCCAGCGCCCTCTGCTTCGTGCTGACCTTCGTGGCCGCCGCCTGGCTGATGCAGTTTCTGCCGATCGCGGGCTGGATGATCGCGGCCGCACGCTTGCTGGCGGGCGTGCACGACCTGCACGCGCTGGCACCCGGCTAGCGTTGGCAGCCCGCGCGCCGATTTCAGTTTCAATCGATGGAGTTCACCATGAACGTTCGCCACCTTCCCCGCATGACTCTGCTCCACGAATCCAACCTGAAGGAGGATTCCGTTCACTCGCTGCTGATTTCACTCCTGCGTGGCCTGGCGGCGGTCCAGGTCGCGGCGGCGCACCTGCGCAACGAGTTTTTTCCCAGCGCCCGCTCGCTCGATGACGCCCCGCTCTGGTATGAGGTATTGGCATTTTTCACCGGGTTTGCACACCAGGCGGTGGTGGTGTTTTTCCTCATCAGTGGCTGGCTGGTGGGAGGCAGCTTGTGGAACAAGTTCGGCCAGCCGCGCGCGCTGGCCCTGTATGCGATCGACCGCTGCACCCGCCTGTGGACCGTCCTGCTGCCCACCTTCGCGTTCATGCTGGTGGCGGCGGCTGCCACCGGCAAGCTGGAACTTGGCAGCGAGCAGCTGAGCGCCGGCCAGCCGTATTCATTGCCGGTATTGCTGGGCAATCTGGTCGGCCTGCAGACCATCTACGTGCCTCAGTTTGGCGGCAACTATCCGCTCTGGAGCCTGGCCAACGAAACCTGGTACTACGTGCTGTTCCCCCTTGTGCTGGTGTGCCTGCGTGGCCAAGGCTGGCTGGCACGCGCCTGCGCCGCCGCCGGCATCGCTCTGATCGCCACCGCCCTGCCGGCCGCGATGATCCTGTATTTCGCCATCTGGCTGCTGGGCGCCGGCTGTTCGCGCCTGCGCATCGAAGCGGGCAGCGCCTGGAAAGCGCTGATTGTCGTGGCCATGACGGTGGTGGCCGTGTATTTCCGCATCACGGGCCAGAACGATGACCAGACCACCGGCTCATTCCTGCAGGACTTGCTGATCAGCCTTCCCGTGCTGTTGCTGCTGTCCACTTCCATGACCGCCCTGCCCGTGCAGCGGCGCGGCATGCGGCAACTGCGCCGGGTCGCCGTCGTGCTGTCGAACTTTTCCTTCACGCTGTATGTCGTGCATGTGCCGCTGTTCGGCGTTGCCAAGGCGGCAGGCGTGGCCTGGTTCGGTACCGCCAGAATCGATCCAGCCAGCGCCATCGCGCCGGCGGCCTATGTCTTGATCCTGGCGTGCGTGCTGACGGCGGCCTATGGCTTCTACTGGCTGTTCGAAGCCCATACGGGCGCGATCCGCCGCTGGGTGAAATTGCGGCTGCTGCAGCAGCGCGGCGCGACCAGCGCGGCCGGTTGAGTCGCCGGGAGCATGTGGCGGACATGCCTGGGTGTGCGGTGTTGACGGCGGTGACGGCGGGGGCAGGTGCCCCGGCACGCCGGCG
>JBKHWY010000652.1:0-2379 GCA_046566285.1 Gammaproteobacteria bacterium
TGAACTGCGGCGCGCGTGGCGGGCGCACGCGTCGATCCGCCTGGCGGCCAGCAGCTACGCGGCCATGGAAGCGTCCAGCGCGGCGGTGCAGGCCATCGTGGCGCAGGGCGATCCGGCCTATGGCATCAACACCGGCTTCGGCATCCTGGCGCGTACGCGCATCCCGGACGACAAGCTCGATGAACTGCAGCGCAACCTGATTTTGTCGCACGCGGTCGGCACCGGCGCGCTGCTGGCCGACGAGGTGGTGCGCCTGATCCTGCTGACCAAGATCGGCAGTCTCGCGCGCGGCTACTCGGGCGTGCGTCCGCTGGTGGTCGATTCCCTGGTCGCCCTGTACAACGCCGGCATCATGCCGGCCATTCCTGCCAAGGGCTCGGTGGGCGCGTCCGGCGACCTGGCGCCGCTGGCGCACCTGACGCTGGCGCTGATGGGCGTGGGGCAGGTGCGCGTGCGCGGTGAACTGCAGGAGGCCGGCGCGGCCCTGCAGGCGGCCGGCATCGCCCCCGTGGTGCTGCGTGCCAAGGAGGGGCTGGCGCTCATCAACGGCACCCAGGTGTCCACCGCGCTCGCCTTGCATGGCCTGTTCATGGCCGAACGCTTGCTGGAAGCGGGCATCGTGGCCGGCGCCCTGTCGCTGGACGCCGCGCGCGGCAGTGACGCCCCGTTCGACGCGCGCGTGCATGCCGTGCGCGGCCAGCCCGGCCAGATCGCGGCGGCGGCCATCTACCGCGAGCTGGTGGCCGGCAGCGCCATTCGCGCTTCGCACCTGGTGGGGGATGAACGGGTGCAGGATCCCTACAGCCTGCGCTGCCAGCCGCAGGTGATGGGCGCCGTGGCCGACCTGATTGGCCAGGCGCGCCGCACTTTGCACATCGAAGCGAACGCCGTCACCGACAATCCGCTGGTGTTTGCCGACGCCGGCCAGGTCATCTCGGGCGGGAACTTCCATGCCGAGCCGGTGGCCTTCGCGGCGGACACGCTGGCGCTGGCGATTGCCGAGATCGGCGGCCTGGCCGAGCGCCGCATCGCGCTCCTGATCGATGCCAGCCTGTCCGGCCTGCCGCCCTTCCTGGTGCGGGAACCCGGCGTCAATTCCGGCTTCATGATCGCCCACGTCACGGCCGCCGCGCTGGCCTCGGAAAACAAGTCGCTGGCCCATCCTGCCAGTGTGGATAGCTTGCCCACCTCGGCCAACCAGGAGGACCATGTGAGCATGGCCACCTTCGCCGCGCGGCGCCTGGCCGAGATGGCGCAGAACACGGCGGTGATCGTCGGTATCGAACTGCTGGCGGCGGCCCAGGGCATCGACTTCCACCGCCCGCTCAAGTCCTCCGCCCATCTGGAGCACGTGCACGCGCGCCTGCGCCGCGAGGTGGCGTTCTTCGACGCGGACCGCCTGTTCGCGCCGGACATCGAAGCCGCGCGCGCCCTGGTGGCAAGTGGTGAACTGTCGGCGGCCTGTGCCCACCTGTTCGCGCCGCTGTACGGTTAGCCCGCTTCGGCGAGCGTAGGCAAAGGAGGTACCGATGGACTTCGCATTCGAACCGGGCCGCGTTCCACTGCTGGTGTCGATCCCGCATGCGGGCACCGACATCCCCGACGACATTGCCGCGCGCCTGACGCCGGCCGGCCTGGAACGCGCCGACACCGACTGGCACCTGGACCGGCTGTACGGCTTCGCCGCCGAGCTGGGCGCCTCCGTGCTGGCGGCGCGCTGGTCGCGCTACGTGATCGACCTGAATCGCCCGCCCGAAGACTTCAACCTGTACCCGGGCCTGGATACCACCGGCCTGTGCCCGGTCGACACCTTCGCGCGCGCGCCGCTCTACCTGGACGAGCTGGTGCCCGACCAGGCCGAGACCGGCCAGCGCCTGGCGCGCTACTGGCAGCCCTATCACGCCCAATTGCAGGCGGAACTGAACCGCCTGCTGGCCATCCATGGCCGCGTGGTGCTGTGGGACGCGCACTCGATCGCCTCCACGGTGCCGCGCTTTTTCGACGGCCGCCTGCCCGACCTGAACTTCGGCAGCGCGCAAGGAGCGTCGTGCGCGCCGGCGCTGGAGGACGTGGTGCTGGCGCGCGCCCGCGCGAACGGGAGTTTTTCGATCGCCCACAACGGCCGCTTCAAGGGCGGCTACATCACGCGCCACTACGGCCGGCCCGACGACCTGGCGGCGCTCGCGCTGCTGCTGGTGCTCGCGCAGGGCCCGGAGTGGGGCTGGGCGTCGCCGGCCGTGCTGGGCTGCGCGGCGGCGGCGGTGTGCCTGCTCGCCGGGTGGGTCGCGGTGGAGTTGCGGGTGCGCCACCCCCTGGTCGACCTCCGGCTGCTGCGGCGGCGGCCGGTGCTGGCCGCCAACGTGACCGCGTGCCTGGTGG
>JBKHWY010000653.1:0-2378 GCA_046566285.1 Gammaproteobacteria bacterium
GACGTGTGCTCTTCCGATCTAGCTGGTCGGCCGCCGGCCCGCTGGTCAAGGCCAGCGCGCGCCGCAATTCCTGTTCGACCGAAAGCGGATCGTCCTGGTCGAGATACACCTCGCCCAGCAATTGCCGGGCGTCGGCCAGCTCGCCGTCCTGCTGCAAAGCATTTTTCAACTGGATGACGGCCGCGCGCAGCTCGCCCCGGTCGCGCTGCTGCTGGGCGGAGGCGACCAGCAGGTGCGGATCGGAGGAGTCGCAGGCAGCCAGCAGCAGCGCAAGGCACAGCGCCAGCGGGCGAATGGAAGGGCGGGGTGAGGACATGGTGCGCTCCAAAGTGATGCCAACAGGCATCACGCAAGCGTAGGGGGTGTGGCTGTCGAGATTATTGACTGTGGTCAATATTTACAGCCCGGATGACTTAAGTACGCTTGCGCACAGAGCAGCGCTGACTGATTGCCTACGATGGGGTTTTACTCGCCCCCATTTCAAACAAGGAACGATATGTCGACTTCCACGCACAGCGGCACCGCCCAGCTCGCCGCCAAGATCAAGCCCATCCGCTTTGCCATGTTCACCACCCTGGATGACAATGGCCACCTGGTCAGCCGTCCCATGACCAACCAGGACATGGACGAGGAGGGCAACCTGTGGTTCTTCGCGTCCAGCAACTCGGACCTGTGGGAGAACATTGCCGTGCGCGCGCACGTCAACGTGGCTTTTTCGGAACCGGCCGACCACCTGTACGTGTCGGTGAGCGGCAAGGCCGAGCGCGTGGTGGACCGCGCCAGGATCAAGGCCCTGTGGAACCCGGCCGTGCAAGCCTGGTATCCGAACGGACCGGATGATCCGCATGTGATGCTGATCAAGGTGGTGCCGTATTCGGCCGAATACTGGGATTCAAACGGCAGCGCCATGGTCCAACTGTTCAAGATGGCCAAGGCGGTGCTGACGCATACCACGCCCGATGAGGGCGAGCACGGCAAGATCAAGCTGTAAGCTGCGGTCATCCATGCATGAAGGGAACGCCACGCGTGAAGCGGTCCAGCGTACCCGCCTGACGTTCATGCGCCGGGTGGCGACCGGCCTCCTGGCCGCGATGGCCGCGCTGTTCGTGGCCGCGCGCACCCTGCAGGCGCGGCATCCGTGGCTGGAGTATGTCGGCGCGTTTGCGGAAGCGGCGATGATCGGCGCGCTGGCGGACTGGTTTGCCGTCACCGCGCTGTTTCGCCATCCGCTGGGGCTGAAAATCCCGCACACGGCCATCATTCCATCGAATAAGGAGCGCATCGGAGAGAACCTCGGCAATTTTTTGGAAGAGAATTTCATGAGCGTCGGCGTGGTGCAGGCCGAACTGGCGCGCTTCGACTTCGCCGGTGCGGCGTCCCATTGGCTGACCCAGCCGGCCAATGTGAAGAGCATCAGCAGCCAGGTCAATGCCGCCCTGCCCACGCTGCTGCAGATGGTGCGGGACCGGGAAGCCACGCGCTTTCTCAACGACGTGCTGTCCGGTTCGCTCGAGCGCGTCAAGCTGGCGCCGCTGCTGTCGCAACTGCTGTCCGTGCTGGTCGCGGGCGGGCAGCACACGGTGCTGCTGGAAAAGCTGCTGCGCTTCGTGGCCGAAGCCCTTGACGAGCATCGGCCGTACATCCGGCAGCAGGTGCACGAACACAGTCCGCGCTGGGTGCCGAGGCTGATCGACGAGAAGTTCTATGAACGCTTGATGGAGGGGGTCTACGACACACTGGACGATATCCGCAGTGAACACGGCGAGTGGCGCGCCAAATTCGAGCACGCGACGGACGAACTGATCCGTAAGCTCGCCACCTCCGAAGACTACGAGCACAAGCTGCGCGCGCTGCTCAACCGCAGCCTGGGTCATCCCTTGTTTCGCCGCTACGTCGCGCGCGTCTGGTCCGACGTGCGCGCGCGTATCCTGGCCGATGCGGCTTCGCCCGACTCGCAACTGGCCGCCCATCTGGAGCGCGCGCTGGGCGCGTTCGGCCGCGCGCTCGAACGCAGTCCGGTGGTGCGCGAGCGCATCAACACGGGCATCCGCAGCTTTGCCGCCCACGTCATCGTGTCGCGCCGCGCCGTGATCGTCGCGCTGGTGCGGCGCGTGATCCGCAGCTGGGATGCCGAGACCATCTCGCGCAAGCTGGAATTGCACGTGGGGCGCGACCTGCAGTACATCCGCATCAACGGCACCCTGGTCGGCGGCGCAGTCGGGCTGCTGTTGCACGCGCTGGCGAAAGTCTTGTGAATGGCGCCGATCCGGCCAACCATGGCGGCTTCACGGCGGTCTTTGATATAAAGAAGCATGCCCGCGGCGACGCCGCAATGGGGATTGGCATTCATATCAAGGAGCTGAGATGTTCATGGTGTA
>JBKHWY010000654.1:0-2375 GCA_046566285.1 Gammaproteobacteria bacterium
GTTCGGCGCCATCTGCCGCGCCTACAACGACTGGATCGCCGAGTTCTGCAGCGAAGACCCCACCCAGTTGAAGGGCATGGCCATGCTGAACAACTACGACCCGGAAGACGCCGTGCGCGAACTGGAACGGGCGCGCAGGCTGGGACTGGTGGGCGGCATCATCAGCTGCTACCCCGGCGCCGAGCAGCACTACGGGCTGCCCCAGTACGACCGCTTGTGGGCGGCGGCGGCCGCGCACGGCTTTCCCATCTCCCTGCACGTGCTGACCAACCATAACGGCCCGTACGGCGTGCCGTTCGACCGCACCAACTACAGCTTGCGCGTGAACGCGGACTACTGGTTCCGGATGTCGATCGCCGACATGATCTTCAACGGCGTGTTCGAGCGCCATCCGCAGCTGGTGGTGGAATCGTCCGAGCACGAAGGCGGCTGGGTGCCGTACTTCCTGTGGCAGATGGACTGGACGTGGGAGCGCCGCATCAAGAAGCGCATGCAGTCGTCCGCGATGAAGCGCGCGCCCAGCGAATACTTCCGCGACAACGTGTACGTGTCGGTCATCTACGATGGCCTGGCGGTCGAGGCGCGCGAGGCCATCGGGGTCGATCGGCTCATGTGGGGATCGGACTTCCCGCACGAGCAATCGACCAACCCGAACTCGCGCACTTTCCTGGCCGAGCTGCTGGCCGGGGTGGACCCTGAGAGTGCGCGCGCGATCTTGCGCGGCAATGCGGCGCGGCTGTTCGGTTTCGAGACCTCCCGGGCTGCACCGGAACCGGCACGCCAGCCGGACGCCGCGCTCACATGCTGATCAACATCCTGGGGGGAGATGGCGGCGGCAAATCGACCCAGATCGGCCACCTGCTGCGGTGGCTGGCCGACAAGGGCGTGGCCGCGCGCACGATGGCCAAGCGCGACATTTTCGACCTGGAGCGCTTCCCCGAGTGCGACTATTTCGGTGTGCCGTACGAGCATGTCGCCCACCAGTGCCTGCCGCGCATGCGCGCCGAAGGGCGGGCCCTGTTCCTGTACTACATGAACGCCCAGCTGATCCGGGGCCTGCCGCCCCGGGACGATGAGGTGGTCATCCTGGATGGCTACTGGCACAAGCACTATGCGACCGAAGCTGCGCTGGGAATCGACGCCGACTGGCTGCTGGGCATGGGCAAGGTGTTTCCCGAGCCCGACCTCAGCATCCTGCTCGACATCGACCCGCGCGAGATCGTGCGGCGCGGGCACCGGCACCGGCCTTACGAATCGGGCTGCGATCCGGCCTGCAGCGATGCGTCGTTCATTGCCCACCAGGACAAGGTGCGCGGCTACCTGCAGGAACTGGCGCGTGCGCGCGCCTACCGCATTGTCGATGCCGCCCGCAGCGAAGGGGAGGTATTGGCCAGCCTGCAGGCGCTGGTTACCCCGGCGCTGGAGCGGGTGCGCTCAGGCGAGGTAGCAGGGAGCGCGCTGAAGCTTGTCGTGTGAGATCGACAGGGTCGCGCGCGGCACCGCGCAGGCGGTGGTGATCTGCTGCAGCTTGGGCAGCAGGAGAGTGAATGCGTCCAGCTGCACGGCCGCGTCGAGACGGGTGGGCAAGGGCGCGTGCTCCACCGCATACGCGTCGAGCGTACCGGCCGTGGCGCACAGCGGCAGCAGGGCGGAGAGCGCCAGGGCAGCGAGACGGGAAGGACCTAAAGCGTGCGCGAACATGGGTCGATGATACACCCCTGTCCGCGAAGCGGCACGTAAAATATTCGCGCATTGTCAGCCTGGCATGGGCAACAAAAAAGCGCTCCGAAGAGCGCTTTCCTGACCCGGCACGCGAGCGATTACTTGATGGTTGCCTTCTTCATCAGGTCTTCGCGGAACTGCTGCAGCTTGCGCTGTTGCAGCGATTCGGCGACCTGCTGCTTGACTTCTTCCAGCGGCGGGATCTTGGCTGCGCGGGTGTCTTCCAGCTTGATGACGTGGTAGCCGAACTGCGACTTCACCGGGGTCTCGGTGATGGCGCCCTTGTTCAGTGCCACCATGGCCTTCGAGAACTCAGGCACGTAGGACGCGGGGCTGGCCCAGTCCAGGTCGCCGCCATTGGCTGCCGAGCCGTCCTTCGACGAGGCCTTGGCCAGGTCTTCGAACTTGGCGCCGCCCTTGAGCTTGGTGATGATGGCCTTGGCTTCCTCTTCGGTCGGCACCAGGATGTGGCGGGCGTGGTATTCCTTCTCGCCCACGGTGGCCTTGTACTTGTCGTACTCGGCCTTGATCTCGGCATCTTTCACCGGGTTCTTCTTCACGTAGTCGGCCAGCATCGCGTTGATGATGATGCTCTGGCGCGCATTGTCCAGCGCGGCCTTGACGTCGGGACGGGTGCCGAAACCCTGTTTGTC
>JBKHWY010000655.1:0-2366 GCA_046566285.1 Gammaproteobacteria bacterium
CACTTGTCGCCCTCGAAACTATAGATCGACATCACTTCGAAAGGCTCGGCATCAGCCGCTCGCGCCACCTTCTCGTGCAGGACCACGTAGTCGCCCAAAGTGTAGCCCTTGACGATCTCGGCATGGTTGCCGCCCATCAGCACGGGCGGCACCGGCATGCCTTCGTAATGCTCCGGCCGGGTGTAGTGCGGCGCGTCCAGCAAGCCGTTGACGAAACTGTCTTCGACGGCCGAGGCATCGTCGTTCAGTACGCCCGGCAATTGCCGCACCACCGCATCCATCAGGGCCATCGCCGGCAACTCTCCGCCGGACAGCACGAAGTCGCCCAGGCTGATTTCCTCGTCCACGCAACGGTCCAGCAAACGCTGGTCGACCGCTTCGTAGCGTCCGCACAGCAGGACCAGCCCCGGCTCTTCCTTCAGCTGCATCACCCTGTCATGGGTCAGCGGCTTGCCTTGCGGCGACATGAACACGACTTTCGGGACCGGCAACTCAGCCATCACCTGGCGCTGCTTGGCCGCGCCGATGGCCGCCTCCAGGGGCTTGGCCAGCATCACCATGCCCGGCCCGCCGCCATACGGGCGATCGTCCACGGTACGGTGGTTGTCGGTGGTGAAATCGCGCGGATTCCACGTCGTCAAGCCCCAGCGCTTTTGCTCGAAGGCGCGGCGGGTCACGCCCGACTGCGTCAACGCGGCAAACATTTCCGGAAACAAGGTGATGACGTCAAACTGCATCACATTGCTCCCTGCGCTGTTTGGGTGTGCCCGGCTTCAAAAATCCAGACCCCAGTCGACCGTGATCGTCTTGCCCGACAGGTTCACGGTCTTGACGAAATGCTCGACAAACGGGATCAGGCGTTCGGGGACCTTGCCATCGTCGCCGGATGCCGCCGGCGCGATGCGCAGGATCGACTGCGCGCCGTTATGCATCATGTCGGTGACACGGCCGAGGGATTCCCCTTGCAGGTTCACCACGTCCATCCCGATCAGGTCGGTCCAGTAATATTCATCTTCCGGCAGCTGGGGAAACTCGCTGCGCGGAATAAACACGGCGGCGCCCTTGAGCGCTTCGGCGGCATCGCGTCCCACGGTGCCTACCAGCTGGGAAACGACTTCGCCACCGTGCAATTTTGCGGTCCGCACTTTCACGGACTGCAGGGTCGGCTTATCCAGCCACCAGGTTTTCACGTTCAGCAGCGCATCGGCGTCGAGCGAGAACGGGGTCACGCGGATGGAACCGGTGACGCCGAACGCGCCGGAGATGTAGCCGACCTGGGTCAGGTCGGCGGGTGCGGCACTGGCCACGCCCCCTGCTGCTGCGCTCAAACCAGGTCCAGCTTAGGCTGCGGGCTGCGACTTGACCAGACGGGCCACGGTTGGCGACAGTTGTGCGCCAACGCCTTGCCAGTGAGCCAGACGGTCAGCTGCGATGCGCAGGCCAACTTCGCCACCGGCTGCCATCGGGTTGTAGAAACCGATGCGCTCGATGAAGCGGCCGTCGCGGCGATTGCGCGAGTCCGTTGCAACGATGTTGAAGAACGGGCGCTTCTTGGCGCCTCCACGAGCTAAACGAATAACGACCATAATAATTCCAGAAAAGTTGTGCTGGGCGGAAAAAGCCGACAATTATAGCGCGCTATGCCGCGCAGCAGCAAGCGTTAATGATGACATCAATAACAACGGCGCGCCGTTCGGGCCGAATCAAAGATTATCGCTCATTTTGCCGGTTCCCGCCATCCCGTCCAGCGGGTCCGACGTGGCAAAGATGCAAATAGTTGGGCTTGGACTGGTACACTGGGCGCTTTTCACTGTCCTTTGCCATGCCCCACAAGAACAAGACCCTTGCCACTTTGCTGGCCCTGCTGTTTGGCGTTGTCGGCGCGCACCGCTTCTACCTGCGCGGCAGCGTGGACCGGCTGGGTCTATTGCATGTGATCAGCATTCCCGTGTGCGGGCTCATCATCGGCCTGGTGCCGCAGGCCAATCCCTTCTTCAAGCTGCTGCCCCTGATCGTCTCGGCGTTGGCCGGATTCCTCGAAGCCTTGATCATCGGCACCACCAGCGACGAGCGCTGGGATGCCCGCTTCAACGCCGGCTCGCAGCGGCGTTCGGATTCGCGCTGGCCGCTGGCGCTGCTGCTGGTAATCACGATGCTGGTGGGCGCCACTGCCGTGATCGCCACCATTGCCCGCCTGTTCGACCTGCTCTACACAGGCGGGGCATATGGCTGAGCGTCGGGCTGATCGCGCCGATCAGCCACGCACTCAACGATAGGAGCGGCGCTGCACATCCTCGCGGGTACGCTCCGCGTGCTGCGCAGGGGTGATGACCTGCTTGGCCGAGACCCGACCCAGCGCGTTCGAC
>JBKHWY010000656.1:0-2364 GCA_046566285.1 Gammaproteobacteria bacterium
GCACGGCCGTCGCGCCGGGGCAGCAGCGAGCGCCCGTCGGCTTCGTCGCAGCCGAGCAGGATGGCCACGCGGCGGGCCAGGGGCGCCACGCTGACGCCGTCGGCGGGGTCGGCAAGATAGTCGAAGCCGCGTCCCCGGCCCGCGCTCAAGTCCACCAGCTCGACCAGCAGGCGGCGCTTGGCTTCCAGCAGCCAGCCGTCCACGTCCTCGCGGTGGTAGTGGTTAAAGCGCCGCAGCGTCGCCTGCGGGAAGGCTTCGCCGTACAGCGCCAGCAGGTAGTCGTACAGGCGGCCCTTGCGTTCGGCATAGTCGTCCTGGCGCGCCAGCGCTTCGGCCAGGCGGGTGCGAATGGTGTCAGGGTCCCCGCCGTACAGCTCCTCGATACGGGGGATGGTGCGCCCGCCCAGGTACTGGGTGAAGTAGCTGCGCGCAGGCTGGTCCGGCACGGCCGAGAACAGGGTCGGGATGGCCTGCAGGTTTTCCAGGTAGTTGGCCATCAACTGCTCGAACGGGAACAGGTAGCCCTTGAGCTGCCCGGCCTGGGCCTTGCGCTGCGCGCTGGCCGAATGGGGCATGCCGAATTCGCCCACGCCGTACACGGCCGGGAACTCGTTCTGCACCGAGTAGTAGGCGCGCAGGTCGCGCCGCTGCCCTTCCGGCAGCGGGTAGGCGTCCTGTCCCCGGTTGTCCTCGATGCGGTAGGCGCGCCGCTCGAAGCGCAGCTTGTGCAGTTCCAGCCGCGCTTCCTCCACCATCATGCGGTTCGCGCCGCGCCAGTCTTCGCTGGCCGGCACCACTTGCTCGCTGACGCCGTATTCGATGCCTTGCACGGGCGCCAGGCGCAGCAGCTCGGCCACGGCGTCGCCGGCCGGGAACGGCAGGGTCGGGTAGCTGCCGGACGCGCTGTCGCACACGACCTCGTGGCAAGGCTTTCCGTCCGCGTCCACGAAGCTCAAGGTGCGGATGCGGTGCACGCCCGGGATGCGCTGGATCACCCCGATCAGTTCACTGATGGTGACGGTGCGCAGGCCCGCCGCGTCCGCGCGCGCTTCCACATAGCCATGGCGGGTGGCCGGCCCTTCGAACACCGCGCTGGGCGGACGCCCTTCGGCCACCACGTCGCGCAGGCGCCGCACCGCCATGCCGGAGGATAGGTACTGGCCGCACTCGAACAGGATGTGCGCGAGGATGTCGGCGGCGCCGCGCTCGCCGCTGGTATCGATCTCGCCGGCGAGGTAATAGGGGCGCGGAGTGACGACGCGCACTTCGTGCAGGTCCTCGGCCAGGCCGCGGTGGGCGCAAACCACCTGGCGCACCTGCAGCGCCAACGGCGCCGCCGGGGCGTCAGGCGCGGCGTCGTCGACCATGACGTCGATCGACATCAAGCCGCCCCCCAGCGGGCGAATCCAGATTTCGTCCAGCTGGGGAATGGCGTCGTAGATCAGGCGGCGGTAATCCTGCAGGGTCAGCGCCTCGCTGCTGAGAATAGCCTGGGGCGGATACAGGGCCAGCGCTTCGTAATCGATGCGGCCGTCCGGGCCGGTGAGGTAATCGGCCATGTCGAAGCCGGTGCGGTAGGCCAGGTCCGCCAGCGCATACACCAGCTGCTCGAGCGCGGTCACGCCCGGGTCGTGCAGGTTGTAGTCGGTCCAGACTTCACCGGCCAGGCGCTGCAGCATGGCGATGCCGTCGTCGCGCAAGGCCGCGAGGCTCAGCCCCGAACGCGCGTCCGCGCCGTCCGCCAGGGTCTCCACGACATCAGCCATGGCGCACCTGCGCCAGCAACGCATCCAGCTGGGATTGCAGGCTGCCCACCAGCACGTGCACGCGCCGGTACGGCAGCTCGCCCAGCGCCTCGATCACCAGCGCCAGCTCGGCCTGCGTGAGCGCGAACGGCGCGCCAGCATCGCGCTCCGATATGGCGAACGCGGCGCCCGCCCAGGCGTTCAGGCGGCCGATCAGCTCGAACACTTCGCGAAACGGGCGCGCCGCCAATGCTTCCATCACCAGGCGGCCCTGCTGCACGTCCAGCGCGACCGCAAAACGTAGCGTAGCTACCGCGCGCAAGGGAGCACCGCTCATGGCCGCCCTCCCCCGACGCAGCCGTCCATGGCGGGATCGAACCACAGCTCGGTGATGTGGTACTGGATCTGGATGCCGTCGCCATACGGGCAGTTCACGCGGATCTGCAGTTCGTAGGCGCCGTCGGCCTGGTCCTTGGCCGGCACCCACTGCAGCTGCATGCGATGGCGGCGCGAATCGTGGTGCACGTGGTGGTAGCTGAATTCCCCCTTGGCCTCGAACAGCTTGAACGCATGGGCGTGCATCAGCGCGTACTTGCCGCTGCCCTTCTTGCCCACGCCG
>JBKHWY010000657.1:0-2350 GCA_046566285.1 Gammaproteobacteria bacterium
GCGCGAAACGACCCTCCTGTGGGAGCGCGCCAGCGGCCGGCCGCTGGCGCCGGCCATCGTCTGGCAGGACCGCCGCACCGCCGGCGCCTGCGACGCCTTGCGCGCGCAAGGCCAGGCCGAGCGCATCATGGCGCTCACCGGGCTGGAACTGGACGCGTATTTTTCCGCCACCAAGCTGGCCTGGCTGCTCGAACACGTGCCGGGCGCGCGTGCACGCGCCGAGCGCGGCGAACTGTGCTTCGGCACCGTGGACAGCTACCTGGTCTACCGCCTGTGCGGGCGCCACGTCACCGATGTCAGCAACGCGTCGCGCACCATGCTGTTCAACCTGGACGCGCTGCGCTGGGACGACGAACTGCTGGCGCTGTTCGGCATTCCGCCCGCCGTGCTGCCGGAGGTGGTCAGCAGCGCAGAGCTGATCGGCCACACGGATCCCGAGTGGCTGGGCGCGCCCGTGCCGATTGCCGGCATCGCAGGCGATCAGCAGGCCGCCACCTTCGGCCAGGCCTGCCACCAGCGCGGCATGGTGAAGAACACCTATGGCACCGGCTGCTTCATGCTGATGCATGCGGGCCAGGCGCCGGCGCGCTCGCACAACCGGCTGCTGTCCACCGTCGGCTGGACGATCGGGTCAGGAACCGCCGGTGCAGGTGCCGCCGACTACCTGCTGGAGGGCAGCGTGTTCATGGCCGGCGCCACCGTCCAGTGGCTGCGCGATGGACTGGGCATCATCGAACGCTCCAGCGACGTGGAAGCGCTGGCGCTGTCGGTGCCGGACAACGGCGGCGTGTATCTGGTGCCCGGCTTTGCCGGCCTGGGCGCGCCGCACTGGGACCCGTACGCGCGCGGCACCCTGGTCGGCATGACGCGCGGCACCGGGCGTGGCCACATCGCGCGCGCCGCCGTGGAAGCCATCGCCTTCCAGAGCGCCGAGCTGCTGGCGGCCATGCAGAAGGATGCCGCCTGCCCGGTGCGCGAAGTACGCGCCGATGGCGGCGCGGCCAGGAACGACCTCTTGATGCAGTTCCAGGCCGATCTGCTGGGCGTGCCGGTGGTGCGCCCGGTGGTCACGGAAACCACCGCGCTGGGGGCGGCCTATCTGGCCGGGCTGGCCAGCGGTTTCTGGGCCTCGCAGGAAGAAATCGCCAGCCAGTGGCGCGCCGAGCGCACCTTCACGCCTGCCATGATTGAATCGCGCCGGGCCGAACTGATGGCCCAGTGGAGCCGCGCCGTCGAGCGGGCGCGCAACTGGGCGTGACCGTCGCTCAGCCCACCCGAACCGACAGCTCCATGTCCGCATCGAAGGGCAGCGACAGGTAAGGGCCGCCCGCGGCACGCACGCGCTCGCGGTAGTCCGGGCTGTGGTCGGCGTTGTCGGCCACGATCAGCGCGCCGGGCCGCAGGTGCGGCTCGAGCAGGTCCAGCACATCTCCGTACAATGCCTTGGCGCCGTCGAGCAGCACCAGGTCGATCGAATCCGGCAGGCCGTCGCGCAGCGTTTGCAGGGCGTCGCCCGAGCGGAACTCGACCAGATCAAGCAGGCCGGCCTGCTCCAGATGGGCGCGGGCGCGTTTGACCTTCGAGGGCTCGAACTCGGTGGTGATCAGGCGCCCGCCGCCGTTGTCGCGCAGGGCGGCGGCCAGGTGCATGGTCGAGATGCCGAACGACGTGCCGAACTCCACGATGTTCGTGGCCCTGGCATGGCGCGCCAGCATGTAGAGCAGGCGCCCCGCCTGCGGCGACACCGGCAGCCACAAGTCCTTGAAGCGGCTGTAGAAGGCGCGGTAATCGGTCTTGCTGCGAATCTGACGCGCCAGTTCGTCGGGCGGCATGGCCACGGCCATGGAACTGTGGTCGGCTTGCGCCTCGGCGAACATGCGATCCAGAAGGGCGGCGACGGGTGGGGTGGTCAGGGTGGTCATGGTTGTCATGGTGGGGCCTTGAAAATGCGACGAATTCGTCGCGTTAGTGGAGCGAGTAGAATATGACGAATCCGTCGCATTTGCTATTCGCATTCCCGCCGCTCCCCATGTCCCCACGCAAACCGCCCCAGATCGCCTCGCGCAAGCAGCCGCGCCAGGCCCGTTCCAGCCAGCTGGTCGGCGCCATTCTCGAGGCCGCTATTCAGGTTCTGGCCGCCGAAGGGGCGGCGCGCTTCACCACCGCGCGGGTGGCCGAGCGGGCGGGCGTGAGCGTCGGTTCGGTCTACCAGTATTTCCCCAACAAGGCGGCCATCCTGTTCCGCCTGCAGCTTGATGAGTGGCGCGCCAACTCCGACGCGCTGGCGCGCATCCGGGGCATCGAGGATCCCGAGCGCCGCGTGCGCGCGTTCGCCGACGCCTGCCGCCTC
>JBKHWY010000658.1:0-382 GCA_046566285.1 Gammaproteobacteria bacterium
TGGGCAGGCCGTTCACGCTCAAGAGGCTGTTCAGGCCCGCGTCCACGCGGTCGGACGAGGTGCCGACGTTTTTCACCCCGCCGCTGGTGGGGAGCGCATCGAACCAGGCCTGATCCACCACCAGCACGAAGCCGGCATTGTCCGCGACGATGCTGTCGCCGTCGGCATTGCCGTCGTTGGTGGCCGTGGCCAGCGTGGTGAACTGGGCGTCGGTCCAGAAGTAGAAGCCGCGCACCACGCCGCCGCTCTTGATGGGGCGGCTGATCCAGCCGAAGTAGGTGACGTTGTTGATGACCGCCTCGACCACCACGTCATTGCCGGAGAAGTTCTGGCCGCCCGTGCGATCGTCGATGCGGGTCAGGTTCAGGGCGGTGGGGATGAA
>JBKHWY010000658.1:392-2349 GCA_046566285.1 Gammaproteobacteria bacterium
TGGCTTCCTTGCCGGCCGGGGTGGTGGCGGTGTTGACGGCATAGGCGTTGACGAAACTGAGCTTGGCCAGGCGGTACGGCCAGGCGCGCATCACGGCCGCATCGAAGGGCGCGGCGAAGCCGGCGGGCAGGGCGGCGCCGCCGCAGTCGGCCAGTTCCCAGCGCGCGGTGGCGCCGATCATGCCCAGGTCGCCGCTGGTGGCCAGCACGCGCGCACCCGTCAGGGCCGCCAGCACCTGGGGCAGGGTGTCGTCCTCGCCCGCATGGCAGCTCCACAGGGCGATGGTGCTCACCTTCCAGCCGGCCAGCAGGTCGCCATGCTGGGCCAGCGTGCGGGTGTCGATCCATTCCCCGCCCAGCGAGAAGCCGCCCGTGCGGCCGTGCGCGACGATGTGCAGCACGTCCAATTTCTGCTGCGCGATGGCGGCCGTCAGTTCGGCCAGCGCGTCGGCGCATGGGCCCAGCAGCACCTGGGGCGCGCGCGCGCCGCTCAGCAGTTCGGCAATGTCGGCGCTGGCGCCGTCGGCCACGATCAGTTCGGCGAGAGCTACGGGATGTGCGGGCGCAACGGCGCCAGGCTGGACAGCCAGGTCGGTCAGTGTCATTTGGATAAGAAGTGCTTTAAAAGGTTGCCAAACGGGTTTGCCGCGCGGGATCGGGGGCGAACGGTCGATTGGCGCTGCGGGAGTTGGGCGGCGCGGGGATACAGCTAAGTTTCAGTCAATATACCAAAAGGATGTGCTGTAGAGCAACCTTTCTTTCACCGTCCCTGTGGGGCTGTCGCTTGCCCGCACATGTCTTTGTTGAAGAGTCAAAATGTTTTACACCGTTTTCGGGCCCGGCACGGCGAAACGGGGCAGGACGCCTAAACGGCGGTCGCAATTATTGACACGGCCGTTCGGCATCCGCGCGTTCTCAAAGCGAAGTCAGCCGTGGCACCGCATTTGCTACAGGTGGATCACCCTGCCTTTCCTCCTGAAGAGAGTTCGCCATGAAAGCCCACCTCCTGTCCGCCACCGCGCTCGCGGCCGCCTTGCTCATGCCCCACCATGCCAAGGCCACCGAGCTGACGCTACCCACCGCCAACATCATGTCGGCCACGCAGTACAACCAGTTCAGCGTGTATTTGCTCGATCTCGTCAGGCAATGCGCCATGGCCGGCGATGCGCGCTGCCTGCCCAGCAGCGGCTTGCCGGTGGCGTCCTCGCCGGGGCAGATCGCCGACCAGGCCATCATCCTCACTTCGGCCAATGGCATGAGCAATTTCCCTTCGCCGTTCGTGCCGGGCGCGCCGGTGGACAATGTGTTTCTCACGCCCACCGGCAACCAGTCATCGACGTATCAGATGGTTGACAGTGCGGGCGGCTTCACGGGCGACCAGGCCAACCGCTGGGATATTTCGCTGGGCCTCCTGCAAAGCTACCTGGGCACGAACGACCTGGTGTTCCTGTTCGATAACAACCAGTCCGGCGCCGGCCCGGCGCAGTGGATCAACCTGTGGGGCCAGGCGCGCATCGTGGATGCCGCCGGCAACACGGTCAACGGCTTGTGCTTTGAATTGAGCCTGGGGAGCGGCTGCGGCGCGGTGACGCCGGCGGACGCCACCTACATGCCGATCGAAGGGGATTATTGCGTGGACAAGGCCAGCGGCGCCAAGTATTTGGTGGGCGCGGCCGCGAATGCGGGCGCCTGCGCGGCCAGCCCGCAGCACCCGCAGGGCGGCTACTTCGTGGAGAACAACCTGTCCACCAGCCGCGCCGAGCTGGCGGCGTACAACCAGGCCCTGAACGACGCGGCCAAGAACCCGCTCAACGCGGGCTATTTCCTGTCGGTGAACATCAAGTACCGCAGCAATAATGCTGGCGCCGAGCAGCTGTGGCTGTGCAGCCAGTGCGACGTCAGCGGCAACGACACGCCCGTGCCGGAGCCGGACCTGTTGCTGTTGCTGGGCGCCGCGG
>JBKHWY010000659.1:0-2331 GCA_046566285.1 Gammaproteobacteria bacterium
ATGGCGGCCAGGAAGCTGGGCGCGAACTTTTCCAGCAGCCCCCAGATGGGGAAGTTGAAAGCGTTGATGTGCACGGCCACGCCGCCCCGTGGCACCAGGATGTGGGTGCCGGCAAAGCCGCCGCGCTTGCCCAGCGCCAGCGCCGGGCCTTCGTGCAGCACGTTCGACGAGGGCAGCTCGCGGCTGCCCATGCTGGCGTAGGCGAACAGGGTGCCGATGCCGCCTTCGATGTCGATCCAGCTGTCGGCGCGGGTGGCGCCGGTCAGGTGCGAGATGCGGTACAGCTCCTCCTTGCGCTCCATGAGGTACAGCGCCAGCGCCTTGAGCGTCGCCGCGCGCTTCTGGAAGTCCAGCGCCATCAGCGCGGGCACGCCGGTGCGGCGCGCATACGCCAGCGCTTCGCCGAAGTCGATGGTTTCCGCGTGGGTGTGGTAGATCAGCGTGCTGTCGATGGCGCTGTGCAGCGGCTGCGCGGCTTGCTGGCCGATCCAGCGTCCGCCGATCAGGCTTTGCAGGGTTGCGACTTGACTCATCATGTCCTCTCGTGGAATCGGCCGTGGGCGGCCACCTTGCGGCGCAGGAGCTGCGCGACGCGATAGCGCCCGTCGCCATAGCTGGCCGCCAGGTTGGCCAGCACGGTGGCGACCTGCCCCAGGCCGATGGATTCGGCCCAGGCCAGCGGCCCTTGTGGATAGTTGACGCCCTTGCGCATGGCCAGGTCGACGGCCTGCGCGCTGCAGACGCCCTGGTGGACGGTGTCAGCCGCTTCGTTGGCCAGCATGGCCACCGTGCGCATGACCACCATGCCCGGCACGTCATCGATGCGGCTGACGGTGAAACCCGCCGCCTGCATCAGCCCGACGGCGGCGTGGTAGGCGGCGTCCGAACACTGGTCGGCGCGCGCCAGCGCGATGCGGGTGGCGCCGTCGGCGAACAGGTCGAACAGCACGGTGTCGGGATGGCCGTCGGCGGCGGCGCGCTCGGTGGCGCTGCGCCCGTCGGTCAGGTAGATGGCCGCGCCGCCGCAGTGCAGGCCGCAAGCACCCTGTGGCGTGAGCCGATGGCGGGTGATGGCTGTGCCGGCCGCTTCCAGCCTGCCCAGCAGGCGGGCGGTGGTGGGGTCCGGGGCGTCCGGGTCGCCCCCCAGCACCACGGCAGCGGGCACCGGCGCGGGCGCTTCGCTGTGGGCTGCGGGCGGGGCCACGCCTTCGGTGTAATCGTAGAAGCCGCGCCCGGACTTGCGCCCGAGGCGCCCGCCATCGACCAGCTCCTGCTGGATAATCGACGGCATGAAGCGCGGATCGCCATAAAACGCTTCGAACACGGAGCGGGTGACGGCCAGGTTGACATCATGGCCGATCAGGTCCATCAGTTCGAATGGCCCCATGCGAAAGCCGCCCGCTTCGCGCAGCAGCGCATCCAGCGTGGCCACGTCGGCGGCGCGTTCCAACAGCAGGCGCAGCCCTTCCGCATAAAACGGCCGGGCCACGCGGTTGACGATGAAGCCGGGCGTGGAGCGCGCGTGCACGGGCTGCTTGCCCCAGGCGCGGACGAGATCGAAGACGGCGACCGCCACCGGCTCGTCGGTGGCCAGACCGCTGACAACTTCCACCAGCTCCATCACGGCTGCTGGATTGAAGAAGTGCATGCCCACCATGCGACCGGGCCTGGCCAGCCGCGCCGCCAGCGCGGTGATCGAAATCGAAGAGGTGTTGGAGGCCAGGATGCAGCGCGCATCGACCACATCTTCCAGCTGCGCGAACAGGCTGCGCTTGACGGCCAGGTCTTCCACCACCGCTTCGACGACGAGGGCAGCGCCGCGCAATTCGGCGAGGCTGGCGGCACCCTGCAGGCGCGCACTGGCCGCATCGCGCTGGGCAGCCGTCATGCGTCCCTTCTCGACCAGCCGGCCGAACTGCGCGCGGATCTGGACGATGGCACGTTCCACCGCGTCCGGCCGGGTATCGAACAGTCGCACCGGGTGGCCCGCCCTTGCTGCCACCTGGGCGATGCCGCTCCCCATGGCGCCGGCGCCGATCACGGCCACTTCACAGCCGGGGGCGATCAGGTGGGCGATCATCATTTGCCCTGAAAGTTGGGCGCGCGTTTTTCCAGGAAGGCGGCCACGCCTTCGCGGTAATCGCAGCTCGCGCCCAGTTCGCGCATCAAGGACGCTTCCAGCGCCAGCTGTTCCTGCAGGGTGTTGGCATAGCTGGCGTCGATGGCCTGCTTGGTGAGCGCCAGGCCGCGCGTGGCCGCGCTGGCCAAACGCGTGGCCAGCGCGCGCGCTTCGTCCATCAACGCCTCATCCGGCACGCAGCGCCAGATCAG
>JBKHWY010000660.1:0-2320 GCA_046566285.1 Gammaproteobacteria bacterium
CGCGACTGGCTGGCCAAGCTGCCGGACAAGCAGCGCGCCGTGGTGATGCGCCGTTTTGGCCTGGACAATGACGATCCCGCCACGCTGGAAACCCTGGCCGAGGAGATGGGCGTTACGCGCGAGCGCGTGCGGCAGATCCAGCAGGAGGCGCTGGTCAAGCTGAAGCGGGCCATGGCCGCCCGTGGCGTGGGGCGCGATTCCTTGCTATGATGCGCGCGGATTCACGCCGCGCACCCTGGCCGCCGTCACTCCCGCCTTCCGCCATTCACCGTTCCAGCCACGCGCTCGCGGCGCGTGCTTTTGCTTTGCACGACACCCCATGCCCGACACCTCAGCCACTCCCATCGACATCAAATCCCTCGACATGGACGCGCGGGGCGTCGGCCACCTCGCCAATGAGGATGGCACGCCGGGCAAGGTGATTTTCGTCGAAGGCGCGCTGCCGGGCGAACGGGTCAGCTTCGAAACCTTCAAGAAAAAGAAGAACTGGGAAGCGGCGCGCATGACCGCGCTGCACCGCGAATCGTCCCTGCGCGTCACGCCGCGCTGCCAGCACTTCGACTATTGCGGCGGCTGCTCGATGCAGCACCTGGAGCCGTCCGCCCAGGTGGCGATCAAGCAGCGCGTCCTGGAGGACAACCTCTGGCACATCGGCAAGGTCAACCCGCAGACGGTAATGCGGCCCATGTACGGCCCCACCTGGGGCTACCGCTACCGCGCGCGCCTGTCGGTGCGCTGGGTGGTCAAGAAGGGCAAGGTGCTGGTCGGCTTCCACGAAAAGCGCTCGCCGTTTGTCGCCGACATCACCTTCTGCCACGTGGTGCCCGCCGAGATCGGCGCCATGCTGGTGCCGCTGCGCGAACTGATCGGGGCCCTGTCCATCTTCGACCAGGTGCCGCAGATCGAAGTGGCGGTGGGCGAGGAGACCACCGCGCTGGTGCTGCGCATCATGGCCCCCTTGAGCGCCCGGGATGAAGAATTGCTGAAGGCCTTCGCCGACCAGTGGGGCATCCAGTGGTGGCTGCAGGTCAAGGGGCCGGACACCGCCGTCCCTTACTACCCGCTGGACAAGGAGCTGTTCTACACCTTGCCGGAATTCGGCATCCGCATGCCCTTCAAGCCGGTCGACTTCACCCAGGTGAACCACCACATCAACCGCGTGCTGGTGCACAAGGCGCTGGGCCTCCTGGACGTGCAGCCGAACGAGCGCGTGGCCGACCTGTTCTGCGGGCTGGGCAACTTCACCCTGCCGCTGGCCACGCAAGGCAGGGAAGTGGTCGGCATCGAAGGCTTGACCAGCCTGACCGAGCGCGCGCGCGCCAACGCGCAGGCCAACGGCTTGTCCGGCAAGACCAGCTTCTCGACCCGCAACCTGTTCGAGATCACGGCCGAGGACCTGCTCGCGCTGGGCAAGTTCGACCGCATGCTGATCGATCCGCCGCGCGACGGCGCCATGGCGCTGGCGCAGGCCTTGGGTGTGCTGCGCGCCACCCGCCCGGACATGCTGCCGCGCCGGATTGTCTACGTCTCGTGCAGCCCGTCCACGCTGGCGCGCGACGCCGGCATCCTGGTCAACGAGGCGGGCTATGTGCTCAGCAAGGCTGGGGTGGTGAACATGTTCCCGCATACCTCGCACGTGGAATCGATGGCCGTATTCGACTTGCCGGAATAAGCCGCTGCCATCGACGCGCGCGAAAAAAAGCCGACCCTCGGGTCGGCTTTCTTCATTGCGCGCTGAGCGCGCGGTAGATCAGTCGCGGCTGCCGCCCAGGCCCAGCAGGGCCAGCAAATTGGCGAAGATGTTGTACAGGTCCAGGTAGATGTTCAGTGCGGCGCTGATGTAGTTGGTCTCGCCGCCGTTGACGATGCGCTGCACGTCGAACAGCAGGAAGCCCGAGAAGATCACCACGGCCATCACCGACAGCGCCACGGCAAACGCGGGCAGTTGGAACACGATGGCGGCCACCGAACCCAGGATCAGCACGACCAGTCCGGACATCAGCCACTGGCCCAGGAACGAGAAATCGCGCTTGCTGGTGGTGGCGATCGACGCCATCACCGCCATCACGGTGGCGGTGCCGCCGAAGGCCATCATGATCAGCTCGGCGCCATTGCCGTAGCCGAGCGTGCGCTCGAGCAGCGGCGTCGGCATCAAGCCCATGAAGAAGGTGAAGCCCAGCATCAGCGCGACGCCGGCGCCGCCGTGGCCGACGGGATCGCGTTCACGGGACGGGTGATCAGCGCGGCCGCCGCGATCATGGTCTGCGTGTTCCTCTCGTTCATGTTCGGCAATGAGCGGGTGATCAGGGAGTTCGGCTTC
>JBKHWY010000661.1:0-2308 GCA_046566285.1 Gammaproteobacteria bacterium
CCTCAACCTTGGAGAAAAATGCATGAAACGCCTGACCGCCAACGATTTTGATCCTGAAGTATTGAAGCTGTTCGACCAGTATGTCCACGGCCAGCTGGACCGCCGCGGCTTCCTTTCGCAGGCTGGTCGTTATGCGGTCGGCGGCGCCACCGGCGCCTCCCTGCTGGCGGCGCTGTCGCCCAGCTTCGCCGCCCAGCAGGTGGCGCCCACCGACCCGCGCATCAAGGTCTCGTATGTCGAGTACCCGGCGCCGGGCTACGGCAAGCTGCGCGGCCTGCTGGCCGAGCCGGTGTCGGCGCCGGCGCCGGCCAACGGCAAGCGTCCGACCGTGCTGGTGGTGCACGAGAACCGGGGCCTCAACCCGCACATCGAAGACATCGCCCGCCGCCTGGCGGTCGACGGCTTCATCGCCTTTGCCCCGGACGCGCTGTTCCCGCTGGGCGGCTACCCCGGCGACGAGGACAAGGCGCGCGAGCTGTTCCCCAAGCTGGACCAGACCAAGACCCGCGCCGATTTCGTGGAAGCGGTCGACATCCTGAAAAAGCACAAGGGCGGCAACGGCCGCGTGGGCGTGGTCGGTTTCTGCTACGGCGGCGGCATCGCCAACTACCTGGCCACGGCGGTGCCGACGCTGGATGCGGCCGTGCCCTTCTACGGCGCCCAGCCGCCGGCGGCCGAAGTGGGCAAGATCCACGCCCCGCTGCTGATCCATGACGCCGGCAAGGACGAACGCATCCTGGCCGGGTGGCCCGCGTACGAAGCCGCGCTGAAGGAACACAAGGTGAATTACCAGCACTTCACCTACCCCAACGTGGAGCACGGATTTAACAACGACACCACGCCGCGCTACGATGAAGCGGCCGCGAAACTGGCCTGGGGCCGCACGGTGGAGTTCTTCCGGCAGCACCTGAAAGGCTGACTTAGATCGCGAAAATTGCCTCGACTGGGCCTTATGGTTATAAAAACGTCATAAGCTATAACAAAATCATTCGTTTTCAAAGGCGTTCCCTCTGCGTAGGCTGACGAGCTCAACAGAGGAACGCATCATGACCAAACTTTTGACCTTCCCAGACAGCGCCGGCATGGCGCTGTCGATCCGTGCGAAAGCCCTGCTTTTCCACGACCCACTCTCCGCCCAACTACTCGAACAGGTCGAACGCGTTGCACGCAGCGAAGCGACCGCCCTCATCATCGGCGAAACCGGCACCGGCAAGGAGCTGATCGCCCGCCACATCCACCAGACCAGCGGGCGCACCGGCGCTTTCGTGGCCGTCAATTGCGGCGCCTTCAGCGAAACCCTGATCGACTCGGAACTGTTCGGCCACGAAGTGGGCGCCTTCACCGGCGCCACGCAGGCGCGCGCCGGCTGGTTCGAAGCGGCCAACGGCGGCACCCTGTTCCTCGATGAAATCGGCGACCTGTCGCTGGCGCTGCAGGTCAAGCTCCTGCGCGTGCTGCAGGAACGCCAGGTGGTGCGCCTGGGTTCGCGCAAGTCGATTCCGCTCGACGTGCGCCTGGTGGCCGCCACCAACGTGGACCTGCACAAGGCCGTGGCGGCCGGACGCTTCCGCGCCGACCTGTACTATCGCTTGAGCGTCGCCCCCCTGCAGCTGCCGCCGCTGTACCAGCGTCCGGGCGACATCCTGCCGCTGGCGCGCCACTTCATTGCCAGCTATGGCGACAAGATGGGGGTGGGGAATGTGGCCCTGTCGGCCGATGCCTGCGCGGCGCTGCTGGCTTATGAATGGCCGGGCAATATCCGCGAATTGGAGAATGTGATCCACTACGCGCTGATCGTCTGCACCGGCGGGCAGATCCGCGCGGCGGACCTGAAACTGGCGGGCGCGTTACGCCGCCAGGCGCCGGCGGCGGTCGAGCCACGCGGCGGTGGCCTCGACAGCCTGCTGGAAGCGATGATCGATGCCGGCCACCCGAACCTGTACGAGCATGTCGAACAGGCGCTGGTGAAAACCGCCTACGCCTACTGCCTGCAGAACCAGGTGCAAACGGCCAAGGCGCTCGGCATCAGCCGCAATATCCTGCGCACCCAGCTCAAGCGCTTTGGCATGATCGGGGCCGACAGCGATGCTGCCGCCCCCCTCCCAGCCGGCATCGCTGCCGACTGATCGTTCGATCCGCTTTACGCTGCACTTCACTTCAGTCTCGTCAATCTCTTCAATTGGACGTGGCGGTCAGCACCGACAGCTTGCTGACCCCACTCCTCGAAATCACCGCCATGGCTTTCGCCACCTGCTTGTAAGGCACGGTTTCATCGGCCTGCAGGGACAGCGCCAGCTCCGGATTCTTC
>JBKHWY010000662.1:0-2305 GCA_046566285.1 Gammaproteobacteria bacterium
AAGACGCTGCTGCACTACGAGGGCGACCTCGGTGTGAACATCCAGCACGTGGGCGTGCTCATCGGTTTGAACGCGCACGCCAAGCTATGGCCACGCATTTTCGAACGGCTCGCCGAGGTGTGAGGGAGCCGTATCGGGAAGCCACTTCACCAGGTGCGCCGGCGGCGGTTATAGTTGGCGATTCAACTGTAACCGCCATAGCGCCGTGCCTGCCACTCACCTGACATCGATCCTGCCATGGATCGCGGCCCTCTACCTGCTTGCCAGCGCGCTCTGCTTTGCCGTGTATGCACTCGACAAGGCCGCCGCGCGCGCCGGACGGCGGCGTACGCCTGAAGCGACCCTGCTGTGGGTGGGCTTGGCGTGCGGATGGCCGGGAGGATTGCTTGCACAGCGCTGGCTGCGCCACAAGACCGCCAAGGCATCGTTTCAATGGCGCTTCTGGCTGACTGTGCTCGCCAATGTCGCCGCGTTGGTCAGCCTGGTGATGCTGCGAAGCTAGCGTTGGAAGGGGAAGGCGGCGGAATGTTCCCCCACCCGCCCATCGATGGTACTGTGATGGCATGTGGAACTATCCCCGACTTCTCGCCCACCGGGGCGGCGGCAAGCTGGCGCCCGAAAACACCATCGCGGGTCTGCAGTGCGGCCTGGACCATGGCTTCCGGGCCGTGGAATTCGACGTCATGCTCGCGCGCGACGGCGTGCCGGTCGTGATGCACGATCCTTTTCTCGGCCGCACCGTGCCGGGATCGGGCCATGTGTTCGATTACGATGCGGCCGAGCTGGCCAGGATGGACGCGGGCAGCTGGTTGTCCACCCGCTTTGCGGGCGAACCGGTGCCGCTGTTCACCGAATTCGTCGCGTTCTGTCGGGCCCACGGCATCTGGATGAATATTGAAATCAAGCCGGCGCCCGGTTTCGACGCGCCCACCGGCAGGGTGGTGGCCAGCCTGACCCGGTCGATCTTCGGTCTGGAGATCGCGCAGGGCGGAAGCGACCCCGACAGCGCCGCCCAGGTGCCCTTGCTGTCGTCATTTTCGACCGTGGCGCTGCAGGCGGCCCAGGCGGCGGCGCCCGATGTGCCGCGCGCGCTGCTGCTCGACCGGCTGGAGCCGGGCTGGGAAGCCAGCGCGGCGCACTTGGGCGTGCTGGCCATCCACACCAACCACCGCCATCTCGACGCGGCCCAGGCCCAGGTCGTCAAAGCGGCCGGCTACGGACTGTTTTGCTACACCGTCAACGATCCAGCCCGCGCGCGCGAGTTGTTCAGCTGGGGTGTGGACGCCATGTGCACGGACCGCATCGACCTGGTCAAGCCGGGCACGGTCTGACCTGGCTTGATCGACGGGATCGGACTTCATACAGCCTGATTCCGCGCGCTTCCTGGCGGTTTCCCGGCCCAGGGGCCGCGGCCGGGCGGCGCTCTGCGTCCTTGCGACTAAGCTATAATCGATCTTTTCCAGAATGCTGCCTTCTCTCGCCCCGACAACATGAAATCATCTGAAATTCGCGACAAATTCCTCAAGTTCTTTGAATCCAAGGGACACACGATCGTGCGTTCCAGCCCGCTCGTGCCGGGCAACGATCCGACCATGTTGTTGACGAACAGCGGCATGGTGCAGTTCAAGGATGTCTTCATCGGCACCGACACGCGCCCGTATTCGCGCGCGACCTCGGTGCAGCGCTGCGTGCGCGCGGGCGGCAAGCACAACGACCTGGAAAACGTCGGCTACACGGCGCGCCACCACACCTTCTTCGAGATGCTGGGTAACTTCAGCTTCGGCGACTACTTCAAGCGCGACGCCATCAACTTCGCCTGGGAGCTGCTCACCCGCGTGTACGCGCTGCCGGCCGAGAAGCTGACCGTCACCGTCTACCACGAGGACGACGAGGCCTACGACATCTGGGCCAACGAAGTAGGGGTGCCGAAGGAGCGCATCATCCGCATCGGCGACAACAAGGGCGCGCGCTACGCCTCGGACAACTTCTGGCAGATGGCCGACACCGGCCCGTGCGGCCCCTGCACCGAGATCTTCTACGACCACGGCGCCGAGATCCCGGGCGGTCCTCCCGGCTCGCCCGACGAAGACGGCGACCGCTTCATCGAGATCTGGAACCTGGTGTTCATGCAGTTCAACCGCGACGAGGCGGGCGTGATGCACAAGCTGCCCAAGCCCTGCGTCGATACCGGCATGGGCATGGAGCGCCTGGCCGCCGTGCTGCAGCACGTGCACTCGAACTATGAGATCGACCTGTTCCAGAACCTGATCCGCGCCGCCGCGCGCGAGACCGGCGCGGCCGACCT
>JBKHWY010000663.1:0-2293 GCA_046566285.1 Gammaproteobacteria bacterium
GCCCGGGCGAACCCGGATCGACGTAGGAGCGCAGGCGCTTGAAGGCGGCCAGCACGCGGCCGAATGCGGGCGAGGCCAGCGCCTGCGGGTCGCGGTCGCGCAGCACGCGCAGGTACAGGTCGGCGCCGCCCACATTGGCCAGCATCGACAGGAACAGGATGTTTTCCTGCCAGGGCTGGCCGCCGTGCGCGAGCGGGATCAGGCCGGCCGCCTTCAGCTTGTCGAGCGCGGCGAACAGTTCATCGATGTTCTGCGGCTCGCGCGCCACGCCGGCCTGGCGCAGGGCCGCCTTGGAGTACCACATCCAGGCCTGCATGTGGATGTCCATCGGGACGGCGTAGAAGAGGCCGCGCACGCGTATGTTCTCCAGCACCGGGGCGGGCAAGAGCGCCTGCCAGTTCTCGCGCAGGGCCACCGCGTCGATATCGTTGAGCATGCCCTCGTCGGCCATTTCGGCGATCTGGTGGCGGGTGGTGAACTGGGCGGCCAAGGGCGCCTGGCCGCCGATGATGCGGTTGATCGCCACGGCGCGGGCCTGGTCGGCCCCGGCGATGGCGCTTTCATGCCATACCCCGCCGGCCTGGCGGTAGGCATGGGCGAGCGCGCGCGCGGCCGCCGATTCGCTGCTCGAGGTCCACCAGTGGATGATGTCGGCCTGCGCGGCCGCCGCCGGCGTGCCGTGCATGCAGATGCCGGCGGCCGCCAGCGCACAGGCGGTGGCGCGCCGTATTGCCCGGCCGGTGATGGCTCGGCTCATTGCGTCTCCTGCGAACGGATACGTGTCCGTTCGTCTCGTTAATTCGTTTCGCCCCGCTGGAAGGGTTTGCCGGTATGGACTATGAGCTAATTCTTGCAGAGTTTCAATAACGGCCGGCGCTGGACGCCGTGTTTTGTAGTTTCAAGCGCAACAAATAAAAAAGCCCCGCAGATGCGGGGCCGATGCGGGAGCGTGAAGCGTCATTTTGTCGACCGGCGGCGCACGCCCAGCGCAAGCAGTCCGGCGGCAACCAGCCCCAGGCTGGCCGGTTCGGGCACCGGGTTGGTGGCGTCGGCCACCACGATATTGTCCAGCGCGTAGTAGTCGATGGCCGGGAACGGCACCGTCACCAGCGGACCTTGCAGGCGCAGCGACACCAGGTCGTCAAAGCCGGTCAGCTGGTACGTCTGGAACACGTTGGTGATCGACACTTCCAGGCTGACCGAGCCGCCGTTGGCCAGTTGGCCCGTCAGCAGGATCTGGTTGGGCGAAGTCTGCGTGTAGTAACTGATGCCCAGATCCAGGCTGGAGACGGAGAAGTGCGCGCCCGACTGCGCGGTCATCAGCAGTTGCTGGCTGCCTTCGATTAGGAAGTTGGTGCCGTTGTTGGCGTTCGGCGCGGCATCGGCCGGCGTCACGACGCAGTGGAACGAATCCGATGCGGAAAACTGAAAGCCGCCGGAGCTGATCGGCTGGGTGGTGCAGTCGACTGCGCCAACGTCCTCGAAATTGATGACAGCCGCGTGGGCCAGCGGCGCACACAGGCTGCCCAGCAGACAGGCGCTGGCAAGCAGGGAGGATGATTTCATGGGGGAGCTCCGTGGAGGTTATCAAGCACGCCCTTCCCAAGCAATATTTATGCCCCGCCAAAATGTGCAGCAATATCAACAACATTTCCGACGCCGAGGTTCAGCACACCTGGACCCGTGTAAGCTTTTCCGACACGCGCCCGCCGGCTGTGCGAGACTGCATGCTTTGGGCGCAAGCGATGTGGACTGGAGTATTGTGCGGCGTCGGGGCGGGCGCGATGTGGGGCCTGGTCTTCCTGATGCCTGCGTGGCTGACGGGATTTACGCCGCTGGAGCTGGCCATTGGACGCTACAGCGCCTACGGCGCGATGGCGCTGGGCCTGATGCTGCCGCGCCTGCCTGCCCTCTTGGCGCGCCTGCAGGCATCCGACTACCGCGCCCTGCTGCGCCACGCCTTGTCCGGCAACATCGTCTACTACATGCTGCTGGCCGTGGCCGTGCGCCTGGCCGGCGTGGCGCCGGCCTCCCTCATTATCGGCCTGCTGCCCGTGACCGTCAGTCTGGTGGGCCGGCTCGATCATGGCGCCCTGCCCTTGCGCCAGCTAGCGGGCCCCCTGCTGGTGGCCGCCGCAGGCATCGTGTGCATCAACGTGGACGCCCTGACGCACGCCCCGCCCCACCGCTTCGGCGCGGCCGCCACCTTGTTCGGGATGGCCTGCGCCGTCGGAGCGCTGGCCTGCTGGACCTTCTACGCGGTGGACAACGCGCGTTTTTTGAAGCGCACCCC
>JBKHWY010000664.1:0-2250 GCA_046566285.1 Gammaproteobacteria bacterium
TGCCCATGCTGACCTTGTCCTGGTTGTGGCACTCGGTCGAGCGCGAGAACACCGAGGCCGGCATGGTCAGCTTCAGCGCTTCCGCCGTCCAGGCCGAGGCGCTGATCTGCAGGGCCTTCAAGCCGTGGTTGATGGCGGCGCGCTCGCCCTGCATGCCCGACAGGTTGGCCGGCAGGCCGTTGTTGTAGCGGCTGTCCACCAGCAGCGCCATCTGGCGGTCCAGCAGGTCGGCCAGGTTGGCTACGGCGTTCTTCATGCCGTCCATGGCAAAGGCGATATGCCCGCCGTAGAAGTGCCCGCCGTGCAGCACCTTCTCGCCGTCCGGGTCGATGATCGGATTGTCGTTGGCGCTATTGAGTTCGTTCTCGATGGACTGGCGGAAGAACGGCAGCGCGTCGGCCAGCACGCCGATGACGTGGGGCGCGCAGCGGATCGAATAGCGGTCCTGCAGGCGCTTGCCGTTGCGCTCCGCTTCGCCCAGGTGCAGGTCCGAGCGCACCCAGGCGGCCACCTGCTGCATGGCCGGATGGGGCTTGACCGAGAACAGCGTCTCGTCGAAATGGTGGGCATTGCCGTCCAGCGCGAACGAAGCCATGGCGGTGATGCGGGTGGTCAGCCGCGTGAGGTACTCGGCGCGTTCGTACGCAAGGCAAGCCAGCGCCGTCATCACGGCGGTGCCGTTCATGATGGCCAGGCCCTCTTTCGGGCGCAGGCGCAGCGGAGCGATCCCGGCTTCACGCAGGGCGTCGGCCGCGTTCATGGTCACGCCGTCGCGCCACACTTCGCGCTCGCCGCACAGCACGGCGGCCAGATAGGACAGCGGCGTCAGGTCGCCGCTGGCGCCCACCGACCCTTCGCTGGGGATCAGCGGCAACAGGCCCGCATCCAGCAGGCGCGCGATCTGGGCCAGCAGCTCCACGCTCACGCCGGAGAAGCCCTTGGACAGCGACGCCAGGCGCGCCGCCATCACCGCGCGCGTCTGGGCCGGATCGAGATACTGGCCCAGGCCCACGCCGTGGTAGGTGTACAGGTGGTGCGGCAATTCGCCCACCAGGGAAGCGGGCACGGTCACCGTGCACGAGTCGCCATAGCCGGTGGTGACGCCGTAGATCACGCCATCCTCGCGCAGCAGGCGGTCGAGAAAATCGGCGCCGCGCGCAATCGCCGCGCGGAAGTCGGGATCGCTCGAGAGCTCGGCGCGTGCACGGCCGTGGGCGATGTCGGCAATGTCTTCGATCGTCAGGCGCGAGCGGTCGAAGCTCACGATGCGTTGCGGTTGTTTGAGGTCAGCGGGATGCATCGTGCTTGTCCAGAAAAGGTAGGTCCCAGAAATCGTAAAAATTGAACCACTCCAGCGGCGAGCGCAGGCAGTGGTGCTGCAGGCGCGCGGCGAACGCGCCCGCCAGTTCGGCCAAAACGGGTTCGCGCTCGCGCCGGGGCAGCGTGACGCGCTCGCGCAGCAGTTCGAAATGCACTTCCGGGCCGGCGTCCGTGCGCAGAGAAAACATCGCGTACAGCGGGCATTGCAGCACGCTTGCCAGCACGTAGGGGCCGACCGGGAACGGCGCCTCCTGTCCCAGAAACGGGGCATGGGCCACGCGCGGGTTGGGCGACACCGGGATGCGGTCGCCCGCGATCACCACGAATTCACCACGCGCGACGCGCTCGGAGAGCAGCATCGCGGTGGCCGGCGTCATCTCGGTCACCTGCATCAGGTTCATCTGGCTGCGCGGATCGAGCGCGCCCAGCATGGTATTGAAGGCTTGCGCATGGCGGGTGTGCACCAGCACGGTGAGCTTCAAGCCTTCGACCTGGTGCGACAGCGCGCGGCACAAGTCCGTATTGCCCAGGTGCGAGCACACCAGCAGCGCCCCGCGCCGTTCGGCGATCAGAGCGCGCATGGGCTCCACGCCGATGTAGCGCACGCCGCTGGTGTCGAGCAGCCCGCCCCACAGCAGCATCTTGTCGAGGATGGTTTCAGCGAAGCGGCCGAAGTGGCGCATCACGCCGGTCCAGCCGCGCGGGGCCTGCGTGCAGGCACCCACCCGCGCCAGGTAGGTCATCGACGCGCGACGCGCGGCCGGCTTGGTGAGCACATACCAGGCCAGCACCGGGTACAGCACCACGCGAAACGGCCAGCGGCCGAACACCCGGCAAACCCAGAACAGAAAGCGCATGCCACCGACGAAACTCGATTCGGAGATGGCGGCCCAGTGGCGCGCGTGGCTGGAGTGGGACGCAGCGCTCATG
>JBKHWY010000665.1:0-2249 GCA_046566285.1 Gammaproteobacteria bacterium
CTTGACTTCGACGAACAGGTCGTCGGTGATCTCGCCCACGGCGAAGATCTCGCAGCCGATCTCGTAATTGTCGAACACCGGGGTCCAGCGCAGGCGCTCGATGCGGGTGGGCGAGACGCGCTCCAGCCACACGGTTTGCCAGATGCCGGTGCTGCGCGGGTACCAGATCGAGTGCGGCTCCAGCAGCCAGTCCTGCTTGCCGCGCGGCTTGGCCAGATCAAGCGGATCGTCGAGCACGTGCACGATCACGACCTGCGGGCCACCCTCCCTGAGCGCATCGGTGATATCGGCGGAAAACGGGGTGTGGCCGCCCTCGTGCTGGGCCACCAGATGGTCGTTGACCCAGACCCGGGCCTGGTAATCCACGGCGCCGAAGTGCAGGATCACGCAGCCTTCGCCCGGCGGCGCGTCAAACTCCCGGCGGTACCAGACGGCCGGATGGAAGCCTTCGTCGCCGATGCCGCTGGCCTTCGCTTCAGGCACGAACGGCACGGTGATCTGGTGGGTCCACTCGATCGGATCGGAAGGATGCGAATGACGCTTGTCGTCGTCAAAGGCAAAGTCCCACTGTCCGTTCAGGGACGTCCAGTTGTCGCGCTCCAGCTGAGGCCGCGGGTACTCGAAATCACTCATCAATGTGCTCCTCCTGGCTGGTTGGGCGCGGCGGCCGGGACGTGTGACGTTGCCGGTGATTCCTGCGGAATCAGCAGGCGACCCTGGCGGCCGCGCGAGTTATAGGCTTGGATCACGGCGCTGCCGATGGCGGCAGCCCGGCCGGCCTTGCACAGCGCCA
The DNA here is from genome assembly GCA_046566285.1 of Gammaproteobacteria bacterium. Lineage (GTDB taxonomy): Bacteria > Pseudomonadota > Gammaproteobacteria > Burkholderiales > Burkholderiaceae_D > Telluria_A. Next base: position 794 of record JBKHWY010000665.1, read on the forward strand.
CGCAGGCGCCGCCGAAGCCGGCTCCCGTCAAGCGCGCGCCATACACGTCGGCATGGCTGCGCAGCAGGTCGGTGAGTTCGTCCAGCTCGACGATCGACACTTCATAATCGTCGCGCAAGCTGGCATGGGAATCGTTCATCAACTGGCCGAAGCGTTCGGCCGACACGCCTTCAGCCGCCTGCAGCACGCGCAGATTTTCACTGACCACGTGGCGGGCGCGGAAGCGGTACGGCGGGTCGACCCTGTCCACCGCCACCAGCGCGTTCACATCGCGCAGGGCCGGCACGCCCAGGGCACGCGCCGCGGTGCCGCATTCGGAGCGGCGCTCGTTGTACTTGCTGCCGGCCAGGGTGCGGGCGACGCCGCTGTCGATCACGATCAGCTCGGCGTCGGCCGGCAGCGGCAGCACCTTGGCGGCCAGCGTGCGGGTGTCGAGCAACAGCATGTGGGCTTCGTCGCAGAGGCTGGATGCCATCTGGTCCATGATGCCGCAGTGCACGCCGGCATACATCACTTCGGCTTTCTGGGCGGCCAGCGCCAGCGCCACGTCGTCGAGTTCGATACCGAGCAGCTGGCGCACGGCGCGCAGGGTTGCCACCTCCAGCGCGGCGCTGGACGACAGGCCGACGCCGATCGGCAGGGTGGAACCGACGTGCACGCGCAGGGGCGGCACGTCCACGCCCTGCTGCTCGAGCACGCGCAGGCAGCCGTTGATGTAGCGGCCGAAGCCGGCATCGAGCGGGCGGCCGGGCTCCAGGCTGACCGCACCGTCCATGTCGTCGGACAGGAAATGATGGCGTCCATCCACGCTGGGGGCGATTGCCACGGTCGTGCCCATTGGCGTTGCGATCGGCAGCACGTAGCCGTCGTTGTAGTCGGTGTGTTCGCCCAGCAAATTGACACGGCCCGGCGCGAAGGCGCGGATCGGTTCAGTTCCCCGGAAGAAGTCGGCAACGACGGTCATTGAATCTCCATGGTGTTGCAAGGATTGTGAAATCGGGCGGCCCTACCCGGGACGGATGGCCCGCCACGGTGGCGGCGCAGCATGCCCGGCAGCAAAATCGACAGGTCTGTAGCGCAATCCCGGCCGTTGCCCGAGCGGGGCAGGGAAACCGCTGCATGCACGGCCATCGCCCTGCGGGCGCTGCCATCGTCGTGCTTGGTGAAATCCAGACTGTACATATATCGAAATCCTACGCTTACCGTCCCAGATGCAGCTTTTTGGAAAGCCGTTGGATAGAATCGTAGCATTTTGCTAAATTTCACAATCATTGAATTATGCAAAGCAACATTGGTTGCAAATGCTTAACTTCCAACAGGTGCAAGGGCATGAAAAAAGCCCTCGCCAATTCCGGCAGAGGGCTTTTTGAGTCCATGCTCAGCCTGTTGCTGAGCCGATTGGATTAGCGCGAGCCGCCCTTGTTTCCGCCGCCGGACTGGCTCTGGCGGTTGCCGT
>JBKHWY010000666.1:0-2245 GCA_046566285.1 Gammaproteobacteria bacterium
CGTGCCGCCGGAACTGATGGCCGGCGTGGACGTGTACAAGAACCCGTCGGCCGAGCAGACCGAGGGCGGGATATCCGGCCTGGTTAACCAGCGCACCGCCTTGCCCTTCGATGTGAAAGGCTTCAAGGGGGCGCTGACCTACCAGGCGTCCTACTCGACCCTGCGTGAAGGCAAGGCCACGCCCTCGGCCTCGGTGCTGCTGTCGAACCGTTGGAACACGCCGATTGGCGAGGTGGGAGCGCTGGTCGACCTGGCCTCGTCGGACAGCCATACCCGCACCGATTCGCTGGCGCTCGATGCCTTCTACCCGCACGACAACCTGGTGGCGGGCCGGCGCGTGTGGGTGCCGCGCACCGCGCTGTGGCGCTCGATGCAGTGGGAACGCGACCGCAAGGGCGGCTACGCGGCCCTGCAGTGGCGTCCGATGCGCGACCTGACCGCCTCGCTCACCTATTTCAAGTCCAAGTATGACGAAGGCTGGTCCGAACGCTCGCTGATGCCATCCTTCGGCGATGGCGACCCGCACCGCATGGACGTCACCGATGCGGTCTATGACGACCAGGGCGTGTTCCAGTCGGGGACCATGTACCTGCGCGACGGCGCCGGCAAGCGTGTCGGCGTGCCGTTCGCGGCCGAACGGCGCGTCTCGCAGCGCAATTCCTCCACCACCGACGTCAACCTCAGCCTGCAATGGCGCCCGTCCCAGGACTGGACCATCAAGACCGATTTCCAGAAGGTGAAGGCCGATACCGAGGGCTTCGATTCGACCGTGGCGGACGGCTTCATGCTGCCCAGCCAGACGCTCGACCTGACGGGCGAATATCCCAAGCTGGTGTTCAGCGACGCCGACCGCGCCTTCCTGGCCGAGCCGGCCAACTACTACTGGGTGCACCAGATGGAGCACAAGGACCGTTCGAATGCCAAGGCCAAGGCCTGGCGCGCGGACGTCAAGTACGACTTCGACCATCCGGTGCTGCGCGACGTGCGCTTCGGCGTGCGCCTGACCGAGCGGGAATCGGTCAACAACCGCACGGTGCCGGACTATAACTGGAGCGCCATCACGCCGGCCTGGATGCGCGGCTGGCGCATCACCGACTCGGCGCGCCTGACCGATACCCGCTTCCCGCTCGGGAAGGAGACGGCCGGCTTCAGCTTCCCCAACTTCTTCAACGGCGATGTGAATGTGCCGTCGGTGATCTTCCCGAACGACGTGGTGGCGATGAACTATCCGGACTCGTACAACGAGCTGCACAGCTACTACCTGCAGATGTGCCGCGACCGCAACGGCAGCAATCCATCCAGCTGCCCGACCGTGTTCCGCCAGGCTGCCTGGCTCACCGATCCGGCCGGCGAAAACTCCCAGTCCGAGAAAACCGGCGCGCTGTACACGCAGCTGCGCTTCGGGCTGGACCAGCTGCCCATGCCCATCGACGGCAACATCGGCCTGCGCTACGTGAAGACCGATTCGACGGCGCACGGCTACACCGTGTACCGTCCCAACCCGCTCAACTTCGGTAACGGGGTGACGGTGGTGGGCGCCGACAAGGTGCCCAATATCGCCAACTTTGCCCAGCGCGAGGACTTCGAGAACAGCTATTCGCGCCTCTTGCCCACCCTGAACCTGCGCATCAAGGCGAGCGACACGCTGCAGTTCCGCCTGGCCCTGGGCCGCTCGATGGCGCGCCCCGAGTTCAGCAGCCTGCAAGCCAATACCACGCTGTCGCGGGTGGTCAACCAGAGCACCGTGGAAGCCACCAAGACCGCCACCATCAACAGCGTCACGCTGGGCGGCGGCGCGGCGGGCAACCCGAACCTGCGCCCGACCATGGCCAATTCGCTGGACATCACCGGCGAGTGGTACTACGCCAAGGCCAGCTCCCTGACCGGCGCGCTGTTCTACAAGAAGCTCAAGGACATCGTGGTGGGGCGTAACTTCAACTTCGCGCTGCAGGACGTGAACGGCACCACCCACCAGTTCCTGGTGACGGGCCCTGTCAACGGCGCCAACGGCTATGCGCGCGGCGCCGAGCTCGCGTTCCAGCACTACTTCGACAGCCTGCCGGGCCTGTTCAAGGGGCTGGGGGTGCAGAGCAGCTTCACGTTTGTGGACAGCAAGCGCACGCTCAAGGACCCCGTGGCCAATGCCTGGTGCACGGGCGGCCAGAGCGCCGACAACTTCAATATCGCCGTCAACGGCTGCGATACCGATGGCCGTTCGTTCTCCGACCTGCCGCTGGTGGGCCTG
>JBKHWY010000667.1:0-2244 GCA_046566285.1 Gammaproteobacteria bacterium
ATGCCGGCCACGCCGCCCAGGGCGCGCTTGTCGATGAAGGGCACCAGCGCGTAGGTCGCGCCGCAGGCCATGTGGGTGAACAGGCCAAAGGCCAGCATGGCGGCGACGGCCAGCGCCACCGTGTTCGAATGCGCGAACAGCCACAGGCCCAGGCCTTCGCCGATCATCATTACGAACAGCACCATGACGCGGGTATTCAGGCTGCCGCGCGCGGCCATCCGGTCCGAGACCCAGCCACCCAGGGCGCGGGCAAACAGCGCCAGCAGGCCGAAACTGGCAGCGGCCATGCCGGCTTCCTTCAGGGAGAGCTGGAAGTGGTCGGTGTAGTAGACGGCGGCGATGTTGTGGATGAAGATCTCGATGCCGAAGCAGGCGCCGTAGGTGATGAACAGCATCCACACGCGGTAGTTGGCGGCGGCCAGCTTGAAGCTCTCCCATCCACCTTTCTTACCCCCTTCGATGGCGATGCCGGCCTTGCGCAGCGCGTCATAGTTCCCGTCCGGGCAATCCTGGGTGAAGTTCCAGTACACCACGGCCATCACCAGCATCAGCACGCCCGGAACGATCAGGGCGGCGCGCCAGCCCAGGGTCTCGTTCACGCCCAGCATGACCATCGCCGCCATCAGCAGCGGCATCAAGGCTTGCGCCGCGCCGCCACCCGCATTGCCCCAGCCGGCGGCGGCCGCGTTGGCGGTGCCGACGATGTTCGGGGCGAACATCACGGAGGTGTGGTATTGGGTGATGACGAAGCTCGCGCCCACCGCGCCGATCAGGAGGCGAAAGAACAGGAAGCTTTCGTAGCTCTGGGCGGCGGCCACGCCCAATACGGGGATGGCGCCCAGCGCCAGCAGCGCGGTGTAGGCCTTGCGCGGACCGAAGCGGTCGCACATCGGGCCGATCACCAGGCGCACGAGGATCGTGATCGCGACGGCGGCGATGTTGATGTTGGCGACCTGCGCCATCGTCAGGCCGAATTCGCCTTTGATGACAGGCATGAGCGGCGCGCAGGCGAACCAGGCGAAGAAGCAGACGAAGAACGCCATCCAGGTCAAGTGGAAGGCCCGCATCTGCGGTGTGCGGATGGTGAAGAGATCGATGCTGCTCGCTTTGTTGGCCATTGTGTTATCCCGCTTCGTGGTATCCCAGAAAATCAAACGGCGTCCGGCCCTCGCGCGGGACTGCTGCTGGTCGCGCGGGGACGGACGCCGTTGTCCATGCAGGTCCGCCGTTGGACCTGCGTTCATGTGTTCGGGGATCGCCGTTGATCCTATGCCTTCAGTAATGCAAGCTGCGTGCCAGCGTTGGGAGCGGGGAAAGCGGGGATGCGCAGGGAATGCGCGCTATATTGCGGTGCACAAGGCACCAAAATGATGCACCATGGTTGGGATGGGGCGGCGTCGCGCCGTCCGGCCAGGTCAGCCCAGCAGGTCTTCCACATCGATGATGCGCTGGGCCACCTCGGCCAGTTTCAGGTTGCGGTTCATGGCCATGCCGCGCAGCTTCTGGTAAGCCTGTTCCTCGGTGAGCCCCTGCTTGCTCATCAGGAGACCCTTGGCGCGGTCGATCAGCTTGCGCTCGGCGAGCTTGCTGCGGGTGTCATCGAGTTCGGCCAGCAGCTTCTGCTCGCGCCGGAAGCGCGCCAGGGCCACGTGCAGCACGGGCTTGATGCGCTCCGGCTGCAAGCCGGCGACCACGTAGGCCGACACGCCCGCCGCCATGGCCGCATCCATGGTGGCGGCGTCATCGTCCTCGGTAAACATGACGATGGGGCGCGGCGCGTCGCGCGTGGCAATCACGATGTGTTCGAGGACGTCGCGCGCATCCGACTCCGCATCGACGATGATCAGGTCGGGCTGCAACTGGGCGACGCGCTCGGGCAGGTAGAGGTCGGCGGGCAGCGAGGCGATGATGTCGTAGCCGGATTCGAGCAGGCCGATGCGCAGGGCCTGGCCACGCCGGATCTGCTCGGCCAGGTGACGCTCGTCTTCATCCTGTTCCGGCGCCAGCGGGCCAGAGTTCGGGTTGACGACGACGATGCGCAACGGGCGCTGGGACTTGACCATGAATGTGCGTAGAACGAGTGGATCGGATCTATGCACAGCAGCAAGAATTGCGCCAGCGGCAGGCGTTCAGGCTCCCGGACTCAGCCAGCGCGTGATCCACTTCCCGGCCAGCACGGCCACGCGGTCGAGCGCGCCCTCTTCTTCGAACAGGTGGGTGGCGCCGGGCACCACGGTGAGATCG
>JBKHWY010000668.1:0-2235 GCA_046566285.1 Gammaproteobacteria bacterium
CTTGGCGATCTTGTTGGTGATCGTGTTGTCGGCGATGCGCGCCACCAGCTGCGCCAGCTGCGCCGGCGAAACCGGCGCTTCTTCGATCGCGACGTTCTCGCGGTTCAGCGTCGACGACACGTCGCCCATCAGCCAGTTGGCGGCTGCCTTGGCGTTCTCGCGTCCGGCCTTGGCCACCACGGCCTCGAAGTAGCCTGCCAGGTCCTTGGACGACGTGAGGATCAGGCTGTCGTATTCGGGCAGGGCATATTCGTTCACGAAGCGCGCGCGCATGGCGCCCGGCAGTTCGGGCATGTCGGCCTTCACGCGCTCGATCCAGTCCTGGCCAATCACCAGCGGCGGCAGGTCGGGGTCGGGGAAGTAGCGGTAATCCTGCGCGTCCTCCTTGCTGCGCATTGCACGGGTTTCCTTCTTGTCCGGGTCCCACAGGCGGGTGGCCTGCTGCACCTTGCCGCCGTCCTCGATCAGTTCGATCTGGCGCCGCACTTCGTACGCAATGGCTTCTTCCATGAAGCGGAACGAGTTCAGATTCTTGATCTCGCAGCGGGTGCCGAATTCCTTCTGGCCCAGCGGACGCACGGAGACGTTGACGTCGCAGCGGAATGAACCCTCCTGCATATTGCCGTCGCAGACACCCAGCCACATCACCAGGCCGTGCAGGGCCTTGGCGTAGGCCACGGCTTCGGCGGCACTCCTCATCTCCGGCTCGGAGACGATTTCCAAAAGCGGCGTGCCGGCGCGATTGAGGTCGATGCCGGTCATGCCCGCATAATCCTCGTGCAGGGACTTGCCGGCGTCTTCTTCCAGGTGCGCGCGCGTGAGATTGACCGTCTTGGTCTCGAACTTGCCGTCCTTTTCAAAGCCGAAGGTGAGCGAACCGCCGATCACCACCGGTTCTTCGAACTGGCTGATCTGGTAGCCCTTGGGCAGGTCCGGATAGAAGTAGTTCTTGCGCGCGAACACCGAGTGCGGATTGATCTTCGCCCCGACCGCCAGGCCAAAGCGGATGGCGCGTTCGACCGCGCCCTTGTTCATCACGGGCAGCACGCCCGGCAGGGCCAGGTCCACGGGACTGGCCTGGGTGTTCGGTTCGGCGCCGAAGCGGATCGAGCTGCCGCTGAAGATCTTGGAGGCGGTCGTGAGCTGGACGTGGTTCTCAAGACCGATGACGACTTCCCATTGCATAGGTATCTCTCTTGTTGGGTGTGCGGACGATTCAGACGCCTTCGGGGGCACGGGCGTGCCAGTCGGTCACCTGCTGGTACTGGTGGGCGATGCCCAGCAGCCTGGCTTCGGCGAAGTAGTTGCCGATGATTTGCAGGCCGACCGGACGGCGGGCGTTTTCCCCGGCGCCGAAGCCGCACGGGATCGACATGCCGGGCAGGCCGGCCAGGCTGGTCGACAGGGTGAAGATGTCGGCCAGGTAGTTGGCCACCGGGTCGTCCGTTTTCTCGCCCAGGTTCCAGGCCACCGTCGGGGCGACCGGGCCCATGATGACGTCGCATTGTCCGTTGGGACCGAGCACCGCCTGGAAGTCGTCCGCGATCAGGCGGCGGATCTTCTGCGCCTGCAGGTAGTAGGCATCGTAGTAGCCGTGGCACAGCACGTAGGTGCCGACCATGATGCGGCGCTGGACCTCGGCGCCGAAGGCTTCGGCGCGGGTCTTCTTGTACATGTCGGCCAGGTCCTTGTACTCGGCCGCGCGGTGGCCATAGCGCACGCCATCGAAGCGCGACAGGTTCGACGACGCTTCGGCCGGGGCGATGATGTAGTAGGTCGGGATCGACAGGCTGGTTTTCGGCAGCGAGATGCCCACCAGGGTCGCGCCCAGCTTGACAAACTGGTCGAGCGCGGCGCGCACGGCGGCCTCCACGTCGGCCGCCAGGCCTTCGCCGAAGTATTCCTTGGGGATGCCGATGCGCAGGCCCGTGAGCGGCTGGTTCAGGTCGCGCGTGAAGTCCTCGCGCACATTGCCCTGGTCCGCCGTGAGGCTGGTCGAATCGCGCTCGTCATGGCCCACCATCTCGCCCAGCAGCAGGGCGCAGTCCTCGGCCGTCTGGGCGATCGGGCCGCCCTGGTCGAGCGAGGAGGCGAAGGCAATCATGCCGAAGCGCGACACGCGGCCGTAGGTGGGCTTGATGCCGGTGACGCCGCAGAACGCGGCCGGCTGGCGGATCGAGCCGCCGGTGTCGGTGGCGATCGCGAGGGGTGCCTCGAAGGAGGCGACGGCCGCCG
>JBKHWY010000669.1:0-1765 GCA_046566285.1 Gammaproteobacteria bacterium
TGGTGCTGGCGTCCCTGCATGCGCGTTCCACCGAACTGGGACTGCAGAAGATGGCGCGCCTGCTGGGCAATTCGGACGCCCAGCTGCAGGCCCTGGCCAGCGCGCTGCGCGGGGTGCTGTGCCAGGCCCTGCTGCCGTCCGTCGAGGGCGAGCGCTATCACCTGGCTACCGAATGCCTGACCTCCAATCCGGAAGTGGTACGCATGATCGAGTCCGGCCGCCTGGGCGAGGTGCGCACGCTGATGGACGGCGGCACCGGCAAATTCAACGCCGGCTGCCATTCGATGAACAGCGCGCTGGTGAACCTGCTGCGCGAGAAGAAAATCGGCATGCAGGATGCGCGCAATGCCACCACCGACCGCATCGGCTTCGCCGACGCCTGCTACGCCGGAATGATCCAGCCGGAGTAGGGCGTCTGCAAACGCGCCCTTACTCCAGCGGCACGCTGCGGTAGCGGTTGACTTCCACCGGCGACACCAGCGTGCCCTGGTTTCCCCAGCTGTTGCGGACAAACGTCGTCACGGCCGCCACCTCGGCGTCGTCCAGCACATGGCTGAACGGCGGCATGCCGTAGGGCCGTGGATTGCCTGCCGTCCCGGGCGGGAAGCCGCCGTTGAGCACGATACGGATCGCGTTCACGCTGGAGGCCATGGTCAGCGCCCGGTTACCGCCCAGCGGCGGATAGTGGGGCGGCAAACCCTTGCCGTCGCTGCCGTGGCAGCTCACGCACTGGTCTTCGTACAGCTTGCGTCCCTGCGCCATCACGCGCTCGAATTCCGGGCCGGACGGGGATTCGCGCTCCGCCTTGCGCGCCGCGGCGCCTGTCGCCGGCAGGGATTTGAGGTACACCGCCATCGCATGCACGTCCTCTCCATTCAAGTGCTGCAGGCTCATCTGCACCACCTCCGCCATCGGTCCGAACACGGTGGAGCGGGGCGATACCCCGGTCCTGAGCAGCTGCTCGATGTGGGCCGTGTCCCAGTCGCCCAGCCCGGCCTCGGCATCGGAGGAAAGCGACGGCGCATACCAGCCGAGCGTCTGGATCGAGCCGCCGCCCAGGCCTTCCTCGGTGGCGCCCAGGGCATTGCGGCCGCTGTGGCATGCGCTGCAGTGGCCCAGGCTTTCGACCAGGTAGGCGCCCCGGTTCCAGACCGCGTCCTGGCCATGGCTGGCCTGGTACACGCCCGGCTTGAAGTACAGCAGGCGCCATCCGGCCAGCGCGATCTGCTGGTTGTAGGGGAAGCGCAGCGCGTGCGGCTGGCGCGGCGTGGCTTGCGCCGGGATGCTGCGCATGTAGGCGAACAGGGCGTCGGAATCGTCGCGCGTGATCTTCGTGTAGTTCGTGTACGGGAAGGCCGGGTAGAGCAGGCGGCCATCGCGCGAAATGCCATTGTGCAGGGCATTCCAGAACTCGTCCGCGCTCCAGGCGCCGATGCCGTGTTCACGGCTGGAGGTGATGTTGGGCGCGATCAGGCGGCCGAACGGCGTGTCGAGCGCGCGTCCGCCGGCATATTCGGCGCCGCCGCGCGCGGTGTGGCAGGCCATGCAGTCGCCCGCTTTGGCGAGGTAGGCGCCGCGCGCCAGGTTGTCGGCACTGCCGGCATGGGCGGCCGGCGAGCTGGCGGCGATCATCTCGGCGCGCGGCCACTTCAGGCCGATGATGAGGGCGGCGACCAGCAGCAGGGCGGCGACGGCAATCAGGATTCTTTTCATGGGTCGGTGCGCTGAATCAGTCGGGGGCGCTGCCGCAGGCCAGCGGCAGGGG
>JBKHWY010000669.1:1775-2222 GCA_046566285.1 Gammaproteobacteria bacterium
CTCTGGTCGGACTTCGAGGACCTCGCCGACGTGTCGGAGCCCGCGGTCGGCTGGCGGGAGGCGGCGAGCGCGCTGCGGGGCGTGGAACGGATCGCACCGGCGCCGCTCCCCGCGGGTCTCCGCGCGGAGCTCCGGCCCTATCAGCGGGAGGGATACGACTGGCTCGCCTTCCTCTGGCGGCACCGGCTGGGCGGCGATGTAGCTGCTGATGGCGGTGACGTCCGCCACCGACAGGCGCGCGGCGATGGTGGCCATGCAGTCGGGCGCGTGGGCGCGGCGGCTGCCGTTGCGCCAGGCGCCCAGCTGGGCGTTGAGGTAGTCGCGCGGCAGGCCGGCCAGGCCGGGAATCGCCGGCGCCACCCCGGTCAAGCCGTTGCCGTGGCAGGCCACGCAGGCGGGCACTTTCATGGCCGCGTCGCCTTGCGTGACCAGCTGCTGGCCGCGCGC
>JBKHWY010000670.1:0-2221 GCA_046566285.1 Gammaproteobacteria bacterium
CTTCCTCGGTCTCGAGCTGGGTGCGCGCGAACAGGCGGCGCAAGCGCGGCATCAGCTTGCGCGGGTTGGACGCGTCGAGAAAGTCGATCGCCACCAGGGCCTGTTCCAGGTGCGCGTACATGCCTTCGATGGTCTCGAGCGGCGCCGCATCGCCCTGGAAGCCGATGGCGCTGGGGGGCGCCTGCACCCCTTCGGCCATGCGGCACTCGTAGGCCAGCACCTGGGTGGCCTGCGCCAGGTTGAGCGAGGAATAGTCCGGGTTGGCGGGAATGTTGATCAGCACATTGGCCGCTTCCACGATGGGATTGGGCAGGCCGAAGCGCTCGTTGCCGAAGATGAGGGCGGCCGACAATTCGCTCTTCGCCTGCACGTGGCCGGCGAACTCGCGCGGGGTCCACACGGGCGGCGAGAATTCGCGCAGGCGGGCCGAGACGGCCGCCGAGAAATTGCAGCCTTCCAGCGCTTCGGCCATGCTGCCCACGATGCGGGCGCCCTGCAGCACGTCCAGCGCTCCCGAGGCGAACGCCACCGCTTCCGGATCGGCCGGCATGTCGGCAAAGCGCGGATTGACCAGCACCAGGTCGGAAAATCCCATGGTTTTCATGGCGCGCGCCACCGAGCCGATATTGCCTGCACGGCTGGTTTCAACGAGGATGAAGCGCAGGCGCTGGAAAACTAAAGTGTTGGGATCTGGCGAGTTCATTTAAAATAGCGCAATCGCGCGGTCCGGATCGATTGCTGTCATGCTTGAAAAGAGCGCATTCTAACCTGTGTACCTCTGTGTCCTGTTTGTGTTCCCCAGCAGTTCCAGCCGCCTCGCTCTTTGTCACCTCCATTCACTCTCGACCGCCAGCCGTTCGCACGCAGCTGCAATGTCATTCGAAATCAATGTCATTGGCCATGTGTGTGCCGCGCGCGCCGGCGTGCGTTCTTTTAGAAGAAAAGCCCACATGCATCCAATGCTCAATACGGCGATCAAGGCAGCGCGCCGCGCCGCTTCCGTCATCCAGCGCGCCTCGTTCGACGTCGACCGCCTGACCATCACCGAAAAGAACCCCAACGACTTCGTCACCGACATCGACCAGGCCGCCGAGCAGGCCATCGTCGAGACGCTGCTGAAAGCCTACCCCGACCACGCCATCCTGGCCGAGGAATCGGGCCCGTCGGCCAACCTGAACGACGAGAGTGAATACGCCTGGATCATCGACCCGATCGACGGCACCACCAATTTCATGCACGGCTACCCCAACTATTGCGTCTCGATCGCGCTGTCGCAGCGCGGCGTGATCACGCAGGCGGTGGTGTACGACCCGGTGCGCAACGACCTGTTCACCGCCACCAAGGGCGCCGGCGCCTACCTGAATGACAAGCGCATCCGCGTGACCCGCTCGGACCGCCTGGCCAATGCGCTGATCGCCAGCGGCCACGGCGCCGGCCCGGCCAAGCGCGACGATTTCCTCAAGATGTATCCGGCCGTGGGCGAACGCTGCCAGGCCATCCGCTGCAGCGGCTCGGCCGTGCTGGAACTGGCCAACGTGGCGGCCGGGCGCAGCGATGCGTTCTTCGAGAAGGGCTTGAAACCCTGGGATATCGCCGCCGGCGCCCTGCTGGTCACCGAGGCGGGTGGCATCGTGGGCGAATTCAATGGAGAGTCGGAGTACCTCTACAAGGGCGACATTATTGCCGCCAATCCGAAGGTGTTCGCGCAGCTGGTGCCGATCCTGTCGCGCTTTGCCTGATCGATTCCTTGCTTTGCCAGAAAGCCACCGTCACCCCCGACGGTGGCTTTTTTTCTGGGCACTGTCACCGTTAAGTGTTGAAAACGCCCACCGCAGAGCGAAGAAAGGTGACCGCGTCACCGACGCGCTCGCCATCGATGGCCCAGCGCCAGCCGAGGTAATTCGACAAGTACCTGGTGGCCACGCCACGGAAATGCGCGAGCCACCCGCGCAACCGGCTGTGATACGCGTTGACGTTCTGCACATGCAGCGCCCCCTTCACGCGAATGCCCGCACGCAAGTTGACTGTCTCATGGCTGATACCGGCCCGGCGCGCAAACGCACGGTAGGCGGCATGGCTGTCGGTCACCAGCAGGGCATCGGGGTCGAGCACGGGAGCAAGGTAGCGCTGTAACTGGACCGCGCTGACGGCGCCTCGGCCGGTGATGAAATCGTGCGTCCCGCCGCCCCGGTCGCGTGCCACCAGCACGCACACCTGCTCC
>JBKHWY010000671.1:0-2215 GCA_046566285.1 Gammaproteobacteria bacterium
CAAGGACCCGCGCAGGGCGAAGTTCTTGGTGAAGTCATAGCGTCCGGCCAGCTTGCCGGCCAGGCTGCTGCCGAAGTCCGAGTAATGCTCGGCGCGCAGCGCCACCGATGCCAGCAGCTGTTCGGTGAGGTTGGCTTCCAGGTCCACGAAGGCGCCCACGGCGCTGCGGTGCGAACTGGTGGCGTTCGATGGCCGGAAGCCGGCGAACACCTGCGCGCCCGGCGGGGTGAAGGTGCCGTTCGGGTACAGCAGCCCGCCGTGGCGGTAGGAGTCCGGTTCGCCGGCGAACTGCTCGAAGCCTTCGCGGCGCGCCTCCACGCCCACCGCCACGTTCAGCGGCGAGGCCAGGCCGTCCACGCTGACGCTGCGCACGCCGGTCAGGTTCAATACCAGCTGGTCGTACGCGAAGCCGCCAGCGTCGAATTCGGTCTTGCTGTCGGGGCCAATCGAACGGTTCAGGGTGTTCTCGATGGTGAAGTCCATCTTGTTCTTGCCGTAGCCGAGCGAGGCATCCAGCGCCCATTCGCCCAGGTTCCAGCTGATGCCGCCGGTGGCCGAATAGTCGTCCACCACGGGTGCGATGATCGGCAGGAAGCCGTTCGGATAGATCGAGATGATATTGCGCGGATCGTTGGCCCAGCGGAAGAAGCCGCCCGAGCGCGAATCGCGCCGCTGGTAGCTCGCCCAGCCGTAGGCTTTCACGCCATTCGCCAGCGTCACGCCGCCATTGGCGAACAGGGTCGGCTGCTTGATCTCCGGTTCGCCGTACCAGGCGTTGAAGCGGTTGACGGTGTTTTCGCGCGGGTCGAACGCGCCGTTCACCAGCGGATACTGCTGGCGCATGTCGTAGCCGCTGCGCTCCGTGTGGTTCTGGTCCTTGTATTCGGCCGCCACCGTCAAAAAGCCCGACTCGCCCAGCGCCAGGCCCTTCCAGAAGCTGACGGTGGCGGTCTGGCCGTCGGTGCGCTCGCGCGAGGTCTGCGGCTGCCATGTGCTGCCGGCCGGGCCCTTGTCCACGTTGAAGGAATACTCGGTGATGCGCGCGCCGTAGGTGACGGCCGCTTCACCACCCTGGCGATCGGTACGCAGGCGCACGTTGACGACGCCCGCGATCGCGTCCGACCCGTACTGCGCGGCCGCGCCATCGCGCAGCACCTCGATGTTCTTCACGATCGCGGTGGGCACCGTGTTCAGGTCCACCGACGCCGAGCCGCGCCCGATGGTGCCGTTCACGTTCACCAGCGCGGACGCGTGGCGGCGCTTGGAATTGACCAGCACGAGGGTCTGGTCGGGCGCCATCCCGCGCAGCGTGGCCGGGCGGATGGTGTCGGTGCCATCGGCCAGGCCCGGACGGGGGAAGTTCAGCGACGGCAGCGCGACGGCCAGCGCCTGGTTGATTTCGGTGCTGCCCGATTGCTTCAGATTCTCCGCCGAGATGACGTCCACGGCGGCGGCGGTGTCGAGCACGGTGCGGTTGGCCACCCGGGTTCCGGTGACGATCACGCTGGGTGGCGCGTCGCCGCTGTTGGCGTCCTGGGCCAGGACCGGATGGGCCAGCGTGGACAGGGCGGCGGCAATGGAAAGGGCGAGGAGATGCTTGCAAGGTGTCATGCGCTATCCTGGACAATGGAATGGTTAAAATTAGTACTTACACAAAGATTACAATATTGCAATAATCATCTATGCTCAGCTCTCGTGACAGCGATGTCAATCGAGCGCGGGGTCGCTGTTGCGTGGCGTGGACAAACTGACAGGATGGGGCGATGGGATCGAAACAGGACACGGTGAACTATCTGGCCGACCAGATGGCCGGCGCGGGCGAAGTCACCGTCAAGAAGATGTTCGGTGAGTACGGGATTTTTTGTGACGGGAAAATGGCGGCGGTGGTGTGCGACGACCAGCTGTACGTGAAGAAGACCGAGCCGGGCGCGGCCTATATCGGCACGCCGGTGGAGCAGTCGCCGTATCCGGGCGCCAAGCCGTGGTACCTGATCGATGGAGAACGCTGGGAGGACCGTGAGTGGTTGGCGGAGCTGTTACGGATTACGGCGCTGGCCATGCCGATGCCCAAACCCAAGGCCAAGAAAAAATAGTCCGTACGTGTTACGCGACTCCTTCATCAACCAGCAAAACCGTCATCCTGGCGAAGGAGGGTGTTGCGAAAGCGGCGATGCCATCTCATTTGCGTACACCGCGCACTAAAAACCGTCATTCT
>JBKHWY010000672.1:0-2214 GCA_046566285.1 Gammaproteobacteria bacterium
CATGGACGACGCCCGCATGGCGCCCGTGAACCTGAACCACTACGACGGCTATGTCTCGGGCCCATCGACATTGACCCGCTACCAGCCGGGCGAGCGCGTGCCGGGCCTGGACGTGGGCAACTGGCACGACGCCGGCGACTTCGACATGCGCATCGAATCGACCATGGGCACGATTTGGCTGCTGGCGGCCATGGTGGAAGAGTTCGGCCTGGACTACGACGCCACCACCATCGACCAGGCCCGCCACCTGGTCGAGATCCATCAGCCGGACGGCAAGAACGACGCGCTGCAGCAGATCGAGCATGGCCTCCTGAGCGTCCTGAATGGCTACAAGGCCATGGGCCGCACCTACCGGGGCATCATCGACGTCGACCTGCGCCAGTACACGCTGCTGGGCGACGCTTCGGCGCAGACCGATAACCGTCCGTACGACCCCAGCCTGGCCCCGGGGGAGGCCAAGAACGACAAGTCCGGCAATCCGGACGACCGCTGGGTCTTCACCGAGGACAATCCCGAGCGCGAGGTGGACACGGCCGCCGGCCTTGCGGCCGCCGCGCGCGTGCTCAAGACCTACAACCCGCAGATGGCGCGCGACGCGCTGGCGGCCGCCATCGACCTGTACACGAAAGCCGCGCCCCGTTCGAAGAAGGTCCCGGGCAAGGCCTTCGCCCTGGCCGAACTGATATTGGCCACGCGCGAGCAGCGCTACATCGACGAACTGGTGGGCATGCAGGGCGCGATCGTGGCCGATATCGAGCACGCGGGCTGGCCCATCGGGCGGGTGCTCGGCATCGTCGGCAGGCCGGACTTCAGTGCCGCCATCGACGGCGCCGTGCGCGCCTACCAGGAGAGAATCAAGGCGCGCGCCCGCACCGAATCGCCCTACGGCGTGCCCTACCAGCCGAACATCTGGGGCGCCGGCTGGACGATCCAGGAGTTCGGCGTCAAGCAGTACTTCTTCCACAAAAGCTGGCCTCAGCACGCTTCCAGCGACTCCTACCTCAACGCGCTGAACTTCGTGCTGGGGGTGCATCCGGGCTCGAACACCCAGTCGTTCGCTTCCGGCGTGGGGGCGCATTCGGCCACGGTGGCGTACGGCGCCAATCGCGCCGACTGGTCGCATATTCCGGGTGGGGTGATTTCGGGGACGGCGCTGATCCGCCCCGACCTGCCCGAACTGAAGGTGTGGCCGTACTTCTGGCAGCAGACCGAGTATGTGATGGGCGGCGGGGAGACCAACTACATGTTCCTGGTGCTGGCCGTAAACGCGGCCAACCGGGCCAGGTAGCTGGCTTGATGGGAGGAGGTGCCCGGCGCAACTTGCGCCGGGCACCTCCGGTACTACTTCTCAGGTTCTACTTCCTTACTCTTCCCGGCGCAGGTGCGGGAACAGCAGCACGTCGCGGATGTTGGGCGAGTCGGTAATGAGCATCATCAGGCGGTCGATGCCGATGCCGCAGCCGCCGGCCGGCGGCATGCCGTATTCAAGCGCGCGGATGTAGTCGGCGTCGTAGTACATGGCTTCCTCGTCGCCGGCATCCTTGGCCGCCACCTGGGCCAGGAAGCGCGCGGACTGGTCTTCGGCGTCGTTCAGCTCCGAGAAGCCGTTGGCGATCTCGCGCCCGACGATGAAGAGCTCGAAGCGCTCGGTGATGCCCGGGACGGTGTCGGAGGCGCGCGCCAGCGGCGACACTTCCGCCGGGTAGTCGATGATATAGGTCGGCTCCCACAGCTGCGATTCGGCGGTTTCCTCGAACAGGGCCAGTTGCAGCGCGCCCAGGCCCGCGTTGGCGAAGGGCTTGACGCCGAACTTGCGCAGCTCGCCCTTGATGAATTCCGCGTCATTCAGCTGTTCGCTGGTGTAGTGCGGCGCGTACTTGTTGATCGCGCCGACGATGGTCAAGCGATGGAAGGGCTTGGACAGGTCCAGCTCGCGCCCGCCATAGGTCAGCTGGGCGGTGCCGTGCGCGTCGATGGCGGCCTGGCGGATCACGGCCTCGGTAAAGTCCATCAGCCACTTGTAGTCGGTGTAGGCCGCGTAGAATTCCATCATCGTAAATTCCGGGTTGTGGCGGATCGACACGCCCTCGTTGCGGAAGTTACGGTTGATTTCGAACACCCGGTCGAAGCCGCCCACCACCAGGCGCTTCAGGTAGAGTTCCGGCGCGATGCGCAGGTACATCTCCATGTCCAGCGCAGTGTGGTGGGTGATGA
>JBKHWY010000673.1:0-2214 GCA_046566285.1 Gammaproteobacteria bacterium
GGCTTCGAGATCACCCTTGACGTCGAAGTAATCGACCGCGCGCGCCGGCGCGCCCCACTGCTCATCGACTGCCGGACCGTAGGCGATCGCTGCCACCCGCTTGGGCTGGTCGAAGCCGGCAATCGACAGCGGACCATCGACGGCGTTCGGATTACGCTTGAACACGGCGCCCACTTCGAACACCCGCACGCGCCCGGTCTTGCGATTGAGGTTGTAGCGCACGTTCGCCACCAGGCTGCCAATCAGCGACGAGCGCATTACGGACAGCTGGCTGGCAATCGGGTTCTGCAGCTTGATCGGTTCAGCGTTGCCGGCGAAGTCAGCCTCCCATGCGGATTCCACGAAACTCATGTTGACCACTTCCTGGTAACCCAGGTCGGCCAGCTGGTGGCGTACGGCGAACAGCGAGCGGCTGTTTTCCGGACGCGCGAACATGTGGTGCGGCGCCACCGGCGGATTGGCCGGAATGCGCTCGAAGCCATACACCCGCGCCACTTCCTCGATCAGGTCTTCCTCGATCTCGATATCGAAGCGGTAGGACGGCGCGGTAACGGAAAACTGCCCTGCTTCCTGCACGAACGGCAAACCCAGGCGCGTGAAAATGTCGGCCACGACGGCATCCGTCAGCGGCACGCCGATCACCTTTTGCGCGCGCGCCGTGCGCATCACCACGGGTTGGCGCTGCGGCAGGTTCACCACATGGTCATCGATTGGACTGACAACCGTCTCAGGAGTTCCGCAGATTTCCACCAGCAGTGCCGTGATGCGCTCGATATGCTCGACCGTGGTGGCGTAGTCCACCCCGCGCTCGAAGCGGTGCGCGGCATCGGTGGAGAAGTTGTAGCGGCGTGCGCGGCCCTGGATCGCGTTCGGCCACCAGAATGCCGCTTCCAGGTAGATGTCGGTGGTGTCGAGCGAGACAGCGGTGGCGTCGCCGCCCATGATGCCGGCCAGCGATTCGATTTCCTTCTCGTCGGCGATCACGCCCACCCACTCGTCGATCGCCACGGTATTGCCGTTCAGGAGCTTAAGCGACTCGCCCTGCTTACCCCAGCGCACATCCAGGCTGCCATGGATCTTGGCCAGGTCGAACACGTGCGACGGACGGCCCAGTTCCAGCATGACGTAATTGGAAATGTCCACCAGGCTCGACACCGGGCGCTGGCCGCTGCGCTCCAGGCGCTGGCGCATCCAGGCCGGGGTTTCCGCGCGCGCGTTCAGGCCGCGAATCACGCGCCCCGTGAAGCGTCCGCACAGGTCCGGCGCGCTGACTTTGACCGGCAGGATTTCGCTGCCGGTCACCGGCACCGGCGTGAATTGGGGCGCCTGCAGCGGCGTGCCGGTCAAGGCCGACACTTCGCGCGCCACGCCCAGCACCGACAGGCAATCGGCCTTGTTGGGGGTGAGCTTGATGGTGAACTTCAGGTCGTCCAGGCCCAGGTAGGCGCGGATGTCCTGGCCCACCGGGGCGTCCTGCGGCAATTCCATCAGGCCGCTGCTTTCCTCGGACAGCTTGAGTTCCTTGGCCGAGCACATCATGCCCTGCGATTCCACGCCGCGCAGTGCGCCCACCTTGATGACGAAAGGCTTGCCGTCCGCGCCAGGCGGCAGCACCGCGCCCGCCTTGGCGCAGATGGCCTTCATGCCGGCGCGCACATTGGGGGCGCCGCACACGATATTGAGCGGCGTGCCGGTGCCGACATCGACCTGGCAGACGTTCAGGCGGTCGGCATTCGGATGCTTGGCCACTTCCAGCACCTGGGCCACCACGACGTTCGAAAACGGGGGCGCAACGGCCTCGACTTCTTCCACTTCCAGGCCGGACATGGTGAGCAAATGCGAGAGCTCATCCGAGCTCAGGCCCGGGTTGACCATGCTGCGCAGCCATTGTTCAGAAAATTGCATTTAGGTGTCCCTTATTCGTTGTCTCAGCCACGGATCAATTGAACTGCTTCAGGAAACGCAAGTCGCCTTCGTAGAACAGGCGCAAGTCGTTGATCCCATAACGCAGCATCGTCAGGCGCTCGAGGCCGGAGCCGAACGCGAAGCCGATGTACTGTTCCGGGTCGAGCCCGAAGTTGCGCACCACCGTCGGGTGCACCTGGCCGGCGCCGGAGACTTCCAGCCAGCGGCCCTTGAGCGGACCGCTGCCGAACGCGATGTCGATCTCGGCCGACGGTTCGGTGAATGGAAAGAAAGACGGTCGAAAGCGCA
>JBKHWY010000674.1:0-2201 GCA_046566285.1 Gammaproteobacteria bacterium
AAGAACCGCCTCGGCGCCTCCGCGCTGGCGCAAGTGACCCAGCAGCTGGGCAATGACGTGCCGGACGTGGACAGCGCGGACGACCTGAAGGCCTTCTTCAACGCCATCCAGGACCTGGGCAGCGCCGGCAAGCTGCTGGCCTACCACGACCGTTCCGATGGCGGCCTGTTCGCGACCCTGTGCGAGATGGCCTTTGCCGGCCGCGCCGGCGTGTCGGTGAACCTCGACATCCTGACCATGGAAGGCGAGCATGCCTCCGACTGGGGCGACGCCAAGAACTGGACCGGCCAGGTGGCCGAGCGCCGCAACGAACTGACCCTGCGCGCGCTGTTCAACGAGGAACTGGGCGCCGTGATCCAGGTGCGCGCCAGCGACAAATCAGCGGTGATGAATGTCCTGCGCGAAGCCAACCTGGGCGCGTGCAGCCACATCATCGGTAAGCTCAACGACCGTGGCGTGGTTGAATTCACCCGTGACGCCAAGGTCATCTACAGTGAGCAGCGCAGCAGCCTGCACCGCCTGTGGAGCGAGACCAGCTGGCGCATCGCGCGCCTGCGTGACAACCCGGCCTGCGCCGACTCCGAGTACGCGCGCCTGCTGGACGAAACCGACCCTGGCATCGCGCCGAAGCTGACGTTCGACCCGAGCGAGAACATCGCCGCGCCGTTCCTCGCCACGGGTGTGCGTCCGCGTGTGGCGATCCTGCGCGAGCAGGGCGTCAACTCCCATATCGAGACCGCGTGGGTGATGCACCAGGCCGGCTTCGCCGCCGTCGACGTGCACATGAGCGACCTGATTGCCGGGCGCGCCAAGCTGGACGACTTCCACGGCATCATCGCCGTGGGCGGCTTCTCGTATGGCGACGTGCTGGGCGCGGGCGAAGGCTGGGCCAAGACGATTTTGTTCAACGCCCAGCTGGCCGAGCAGTTCGCGCGCTTCTTCAACCGCACCGACACCTTTGGCCTGGGCGTGTGCAACGGCTGCCAGATGATGAGCAACCTGAAGTCGATCATCCCGGGTGCGCACGCCTGGCCGAAGTTCACCAAGAACAAGTCCGAGCAGTTCGAGGCGCGCTTCGCGATGGTCGAGGTGCTCGATTCGCCCTCGATCTTCTTTGCCGGGATGGCCGGCACCCAGGCGCCGATCGCCATCGCCCACGGCGAGGGCTTTGCCGACTTCTCGCTCACCGGCGACATCAACGAGGTGGTGCAGGCGATGCGCTACGTGGACAACCGGGGCGCCGCCACCGAAGCCTATCCGTTCAATCCGAACGGTTCGCCCGGCGGGCTGACCTCGGTGACCACGCCGGACGGCCGCTTCACCGTGCTGATGCCGCACGCCGAGCGCGTGTTCCGTTCGGTGCAGATGTCGTGGGCGCCCGAGGCGTGGGGCGAGGATTCGCCCTGGATGCGCATGTTCCGCAACGCGCGCAAGTGGGTCGGATGATCGCTTGACCGGTCACGCTGGCGATAGATGAAGGAGAGGGCGCCGTTGGCGCCCTTTTTGTTTTCGCTGCGCGGTTTGCGCGCGCGAGTGTACTCCCTTCGTCAGCCACGGTGTGCGCAAATGTGCAACTGTCGTAAATACGCCGCATGCCAAAAAATTGTGCATTTGGCATAGGCAGGTGGGGGTAGACTCTTCTGCAATATAAGCAATTCGGCAATTTGCCCGCACCGGCATTCAGCTGTCCAGCATATCACTGCTTCACCGTTGTCTTTTCAACCTGACGTGATCGGAGATGACCATGCTATTGAAGGATACTGACGCATTCGCCCGGGATGCGCACAAGCGCGCCACGGAGGTAGTCGACATCGTCAACCGCCTTGTGCCGGAATTGTCGGGGCGCGACGAGGGTGCACGGTTGCTGGCCGCCGGCAAGATCTACGAGATCCGCCAGCGCTACCTGCTGGCGCGCGCCGCCTACGAACGGGTGGCCGACGACGACCGGGTGGCCGACGAAGCCCTGGTTCGCCTTGCCATCGTGGCGCAAAAGCTGGGCGACAGCCGCCGCAGCGTGGTGCTGGCGCAGACCCTGGTGCGGCGCGCGCCCGACTTTACCTTTGCCGACATCGGCGGCGTCCAGCGCTCGGCGCTGACCGTGCTGGGCGACGCCCTGCGCGACAACTGCGATCTGGAAGGAGCGCGCGAGGCCTATGAGGGCGCGCTCAAGCTGGTGCCGCAGGACGAGCACGCGGCCGGCC
>JBKHWY010000675.1:0-2191 GCA_046566285.1 Gammaproteobacteria bacterium
TGACGCTGCCATAGTGCAGGTGCAGGCGCAGGCTGTCGTCATCGAGTTCGGTGATGTCCAGCGCCGAATCGCCATCGAGCCGGATCGCGGTCGAGCCCACACGCAGCTCGGTGCGCGCGCCGCGCGCCGTCACCAGCTGGTTGCGCGAGGTGACCGGCCAGTTGACGATGGCCGCATTCGACTCCGCGCCCACGTCGGCGCTGATGCTGACCTGGCCCTGGGTCATCGAGATGCGCCCCACGCGCGCGGGCACATCGTCGGCCTGCGCGAGCGTGGAGAGCACCGACAACGCCAATAGCGTGACGGCTTTGGAAAACGGCTTGCTCATGATGGACTCCAGAGGGGGAAGGCGGGCGCACCATGCGCCTTTAACGATTTAACGCGCGAGGGTGCGGACCGGACAACGCGGGTTACAGAAAGTTGCACATGACGCCGCACCGATACACCGTGCAGCTTACACCGCCCCGGCGCGCTTGACGAACAACAGGCCCACGCCGATCAGCACCAGCACGGCGCCGAAGAAGTGGTTCAGGGCGCGCACCGCGCCGGGACGGTGGAAAACCCGCTGCATCGACGCCGCCAGCAAGGCGTAACCGTGCATGACGGTGGTGTCGATGGTGATCATGGTGGCGCCCAGGATGGCCAGTTGCGGCAGCAGCGGCGCACGCTGGTCGATAAAGCCCGGCAGCACGGCCACCATGAACAGGATGCCCTTGGGGTTGGTGGCATTGGTCAGGAAGCCCGCCAGCACCCGTCGGCCAAAGGACGGCGCGCGCGTCTTCTCTACTCCGTTCGTGATCGGCGCGGCGCGGCTGCGCCATTGGCCGATGCCCAGGTACACCAGGTACAGGGCGCCCACCACCTTGACCACGTTGAACGCCAGTTCGGAGGCCACCAGCAGGGAGCCGACCCCGGCGCCGGCGATCACCAGCACCAGCAGCAGCCCGATCTGCAGGCCCAGCACGGTGGCGCTGGCCTTGCGAAAGCCGTAGGCCAGGCCGTGCGTCATCGACAGCACCGCGCCCGAGCCCGGAGAGATGGCGATCAGGGCGCCGGCGATGACAAAGGTAATCCAGGTGGAGAGGAGCATGAATGGTCGAACTGAGCAAAGCGGAGGCTGAAATGACACGCGGCCGCCAGAATGGCGGCCGCGCATCGTACAGCGAAATGGGTGCTGCCAGCGTCCGTCTTATTTTTTCTTCGGATTGACGGCGGCTTTCAGGGTCGCGCCAGCGGAGAAGCGCGGGGTCTTCGATGCCGCGATCTTGATCGCTTCGCCGGTGGCCGGGTTGCGGCCCTTGCGCGCAGCGCGCTTGGAAATGGAGAACGTACCGAAACCGGTGATGCCGACGGTATCGCCTTTTTTCAGGCGCTCGGTGATGATCTCGATGATCGTGTTAACCGCGCCGTTTGCAGCCGCGCCGGACATCTCGGTGCGCTTCGCAAATTCCGCAATCAGTTCGCCTTTTTTCATACACTCCTCCGGGGTTAAAAGAGCCGGAAGATTAGCATAATTATTGCCCTGTGTAATCAATCGTGCCATACCCCATCTTCAAACGCGCCCCGCTGTGACTGGCGCGCTACGGTTTACTCGCTGCGCTGGGCGGGCAGGCGCGCACGCAGCGCGGCGTTGATCAGGGTCTGGTAGCCCATGCCGCTTTGCTCGGATTGCGAGCGGAACTCTTCCAGCACTTCATCGTCGAGATAGATGGTGATGCGCGTCTTGCGCTTGACCGGGCGCGATGCTTTCGGCGCCGGAGCAGGATGCAGGCCGGATGCGGCGTGATGAGCGGGTGCGGACAGTGCAGTAGTCATGAAGAACCTCGCGTAACGAAGAAAGTGAAGTCACTATACGTATGCGAAGGCCGGCAGCGGCGCCGAAAGCGACGAGATGCAGAAAACGTAGACTGAACTGCAAAAATCCGGCATGGCCGGAAAGCGCCGCGCAGGGGCAGGTCGGTTAAGATGACGGCCCAAACACCAATCAAACACGGCCCGGTTCGGGCCAACTAGGAGAATGACTGATGGCTGCAGGCAGTTTGCTGGCACTGATCGACGACATCGCGGCGATCCTCGACGACGTCGCGGTGCCGACGAAGGTCGCGGCGAAGAAGACCGCCGGCGTGCTCGGAGATGATCTCGCGCTCAACGCGCAGCAGGTCTCCGGCGTCGCTCCCAACCGCGAGCTCGC
>JBKHWY010000676.1:0-2189 GCA_046566285.1 Gammaproteobacteria bacterium
TCCGGGCTGAAAGGCTCGCCTCCGGGTTATGTGGGCTATGGCGAAGGCGGGGTGCTGACCGAAGCGGTGCGCCGCAATCCCTACAGCGTGGTGCTGCTGGACGAAATCGAGAAGGCCCATCCGGATGTGGTGGAACTGTTCTTCCAGGTGTTCGACAAGGGCGTGATGGACGACGCGGAAGGGCGCCAGATCGACTTTCGCAACACGATCATCATCGCCACTTCGAATGCCGCCTCGAGCCAGATCATGCACGCATGCCTGAACAAGAGCGCGAGCGAACTGCCCACGCCCGAGCAGCTCACCGAGCTGATTCGCCCGCAGCTGATGAAGCATTTCAAGCCGGCGTTCCTGGGGCGGCTGACGGTGGTGCCGTTCTATCCGATCCACGACGACGTGCTGGCCAATATCATCAAGCTGAAGCTCGAGAAGATCCGCTGCCGCATCCAGGCCAACCACCAGGCCAGCTTCAACTACGAGCCATCGCTGGTGGACGCGGTGCTGGCCCGCTGCACGGAAGTCGATTCCGGGGCGCGTAATGTGGACACCATCCTGAACGGCACGCTGCTGCCGGAAATCGCCAACAGCGTGCTGGCGCGCATGGCCGAGGGCGGGGCAGTCGGCCGCATCAAGGTCAGCGCGACCCGCGCCGGCAAGTTCAAGTACGCCATTGAAGCGGCGTGAAGGAGACCACAATGAGTACTTTAGAGGAACTGCTCGCGCCGATCAGCGAGGCGGCGCCGTGCGGCGAGGACATCGCCTTTTCGCCGGAACTGGACGCCATCGACAAGGCGCGCAAGGAAGACGATCCATCGCTGGAGCAGGGCGCCTGGGTCACCACGCTCAAGTCGGCCGACTGGAAGTTCGTGGCCACCCGCTGCGACAAGCTGATCGCCTCGACCAGCAAGGACCTGAAGCTGGCCGGCTGGCTGGCCGAAGCACGCTGCAAACTCGATGGGGTGCGCGGCTTGGCCGACGGCCTGCAACTGGCGGCCGGCCTGTGCGAACGCTTCTGGGACCATGTGCACCCGCAGCCGGACGAAGACGGTTACGAGCGCCGCATCGGCAACCTTGGCTGGCTGGCCGCGCAGGTGCCGCAGCTGCTCAAGGAAGTGCCGCTCACCGAAGGGGCGGGCTATACGATGATCGACATCGAGGCGGCGCGCGCACGGCCGGCCGATGGCGAACCGGGACCGGACGTGGACGGCGCGCGCAAGCGCACCTCGCACAAGTTCTATCAAAGCCTGCTGGCCGACCTGGCGTTTTGCCTGGATACGGTGGACCTGCTCGAACGCGCGGTGGACGAGCGCCTGGGCGCCGACGGACCGAGCTTCTCGGCGGCGCGCGCGGCGGTGGACAACCTGGTGCATGTGGTGGAGCAGTCGGCGCGCGATGTGGGCGCGCTGATGGGGACGGCGCCCGCGACGGCGTCGGACAGTCCGGGCGAGGTGGTGGCGCAGGCGGGCCCTGGCCTGGTGCCTGCGGCTCCCGTGGGCGCCGCGCAAAGCCGTGCCCAGGCGCTGGCCCAGTTGCGGGCGGTGGCGGACTTTTTCCGCCGCACCGAGCCTCACAGTCCGGTGGCGTACCTGGCCGAGAAGGCGGCCGCCTGGGGCGAGCAGCCTCTGCACGTGTGGCTGCGCAATGTGATCAAGGACCCGGCCATGTGCGGGCAGCTCGATGAACTGCTCGGGGTGCAGGACCCCGGCTGATGCGGCATCCCGGCCGCCAGGGCGGCCGAACCAAGCGGCCGGGCGCACCGTTACTGGCTTTCTTGCGGCGCTACCTGCGCCGACGCCTTGGCAATCTGCTCTTCCACCACGCGCACGGCATTGCGGGTCGCCTGCGTCACTTCCTCATACCCTTTGAAGGCATTGTCGATCGCGGTCTTGATGATCTCGACCGCGTTCTCCGTGCCCGGCTTGACGTTCTGCGTCAGGTCGTAGATCAGCGCCGACAGCGTCGACTTGGCTTCGGCCAGGTGGGCATCGGCCGCCGCGTTGAATTCGTTGCGGATGTCGTCGATGATCACCTTGAGCTGTTCGCCATAGGCCACCGCGCCGGCCACGTTGGGGCGCGCGCTCACGGCCGCATCGACGGCCGCCTTGGGATTCGGGGCCGAGGCGATCTCCTTGCCCTTGGCGACCGTGCTGTCGACCGCGTTGCGCGCGGTGGCCATGTTCAGCGCCACCACC
>JBKHWY010000677.1:0-2187 GCA_046566285.1 Gammaproteobacteria bacterium
GCATGCGTAGAGCGGAACGTTGCCACTGAGTGAACGCGTTATGGGTCCTGGCCTTCGCCAGGACGACGGCCCTGAAGCTAACGGGACACTTAAAGCGCCTGACGTGCAGCGTTCCCCGACCCCTGCGAAGGCAGGGGCCCATCGCGCATCAGCACCGACGCACCATCAACCGATAAAGTTAAACAGCGACAGCCCCGACATCGACTTGAACGACTTCTGCGCCGCCTCCAGCGTGAACTGCTGCTGCGCGAACTGCGAGATGGCCTTCACGGTATCGAGATCCTGCAGATCCGACAGGGTCGATTCGTACTGAATGTTCAAGTCCTGCCCCGCGCTGTCGAGGTAGTCCAGCTCCTTCATGCGCGAGCCGATCGAGGCGCGCACTCCCAGCACGTTGTCCAGCGCCGCGCCCAGGTTGGTGTGGGCTTCATTCAGGTCGTTCGTCAGCCGCGCCATGCCGGCCGCGCCCTGCGCCGGTCCACGCAACGCGGTGATCAGGTTGGTCACGGTGGCAAACAGCGACTGCTTCTGGCTCGGCTCGACGGTGATGATGTCGCCATCGGCGGGCGCGCCTTCCACGTCGAAGGTCATGCCATCAAACGCAATCTGCTTGCCGGATTCGAACGGCAGCGCAGCCGTCACGTCCAGCCCCGTGGTGGTGTCGTTGACGGTGTAGGTGGTCGCCGGCGGCGTGCCGGCGATCGCAAAACGCACTTCGTAATTGTGACCGGTCAGGAGCGCGGCGTCGGTGACCGAGCCGCCCGAGACAATGCCGGAACCCGTGTTGGCGCCCACAGCACGGGTGACGAAGGTGCCGTTGCCGGTCGGGTTGTTCTCGAATACCGAGCTGCCCGAATCGCTCACGGCCACCTGGCGCGACGAGCCCACCTGCAGCACGCGCTGGCCCTGGTCGCCGTGGTACTGGGCGCCGGTGGAGGTCTGGCTGAACGGCTGGATGGTGGATTTGAAGCCGGAGAACAGGTAGCCTCCCGCGCCGTCGGCGGTGTTGGCCACGCCCAGCAGATCGTCCAGCCGGCCTTCCAGTTCGGTGGCAAGCGATTCGCGGTCGGCCTGCGACAGCGCGCCATTGCCCGCCTCCGTCGCGATGGTCTGCATGTCCTGAATCAGACTGGTGGTGCCGGCCAGCGCCAGCTCCACCTGCGACATCGAGCTGCGCGCATTCTGGCGGTTGGTGGCGAACTGGGTGTTGATCGACTGCGACTGCGTCACTTCCAGCGCCCGCGCGGAGGCGATCGGGTCGTCGGCGGCCGTCAGCATGCGGCGGTTGGTGGACAGCTGCATCTGGGTCTTGGCCAGGTTGCTCTGCAGGGTGCCCAGCTGGCTGACGCCGCTCTCGAAGATCGAATTGGTACTGATGCGCATGACGAACTTTCTGGCGTCCGTGAGAGGTTGGGTTAGTGTCCGATCGACAGCAGGGTGTCGAACAAGGTGCTGGCGATCTGCATGACCTTGCCGGCGGCCTGGTAGGCCTGCTGGTAGCGCAGCAGGTTGGTCGCTTCCTCGTCCAGGTTCACGCCCGCGACGTCCTGCTGGGCGGCCGTGGCCTGCGCCAGCAGCGCTTCGCCGGCCTGGCCGTTGACCTGCACTTCGCGCGTCTTGTTACCCACGAAGCTGACCAGTTCCGCGTACGACGATTGATAGGTGGCGCTCTTGCCGTCCAGGATGGGCGCGGCTTGCAGGTTGCCGAGCAGGCGCATGTTGCGGTTGTCGCCCACGCCGCTGGTGTTGGGCGCAATGGTGAAGCTGTCGCCCTCCTGCGGCTGGCCCAGGAAGGACACGTTCACGCCGCCGAAGCGGTAGCTGGCGCCGTCCGTGAAGGGCACCGGAGTGCCGGCCGCATAGGTGGTCTCCACGCCATCCACGGTAGCGACCACGTCCTGGGTGGCGGGAAAGCCGGTCAGCGTGCCGCTGGCGCTGTCGAAGGTCAGCGTCACCGGCGCGGTGATGGCATTGCCCGGCTCCAGGTAGGCGGCATCCACACGCCCTTCGCTGATCTTGGCCGTGCCCTTGTTGGTCACGGGCGCGCTGGTGGTTACGGGGGCCGCGGCGGCGATCTTGCTGCGGTCGCGCACCAGCAGGGCGAAATCGGCGGCGCCGTTGATGGTCGGGCGCACCAGGAAGTTGTCGCCCGCGGCCGCCACGCCCGTCACCGAGAATGCCACTCCG
>JBKHWY010000678.1:0-2184 GCA_046566285.1 Gammaproteobacteria bacterium
GGTTCAGGCCAATGTCGTAGTCCCAGCCGGCCGCGACGCCGGACACGCCCACCACGTAGCGCTGGCTTTCGCTGGTCAGTTCACTGGCGCGCCGGCCCCCTTCGTTCAGGCGGATGCGCAGTTCCAGCTCACCCGGGATGTCGTCATCCAGCTGGTCCAGGCCCGTGTTGGCCAGCGCCGGGATGCGGCGGTAGTCGATGTAGCCGCGCACCCGCGCCGACGAGCCGACGTAGTTGGTCACCGAGCGGCTCAGGGCCACTTCGGCGTAGGCCTGGGTGTCGGCGTTCAGTTTCAGCACCCCGCGCGTGAGCAGGTTCTTCTTGTCCGACTTGGGATACAGCTCGGTGTCCCCCATGTAGTTGTAGGTGCAGGCGTCCTCGCCGCCGGTGCCGGCCGGCAGGTACAGGTTGGCCGGCGGCGCGCAAGTGGGAATCGACAGGTTGATCAGGCGGTTGGTGATCGGCCGGCCGTTGAGCAAAAAGCCCTGTTCCTGCAGGTGGTCGCGCTGGGCCGAGGTCAAGCGAATGTTGGCCGGGCTGGTAAAGCCGGACAGCAGGTGCGGCAGGCGCTCGGGGATCTTCAGGTCGCCAATGAAGCTGCGCTGGTCGGTGGAGAGGCGGTCGGTGCGCTGCACGTCGAAGACGGCAAAGACGTTGAAGCCATCCTTGTCCAGGTCACCCGTGCCGACGCTGACGGACGCGGTGCGCTTGCCGCCGCCGCCTTCCTTCGTGCCGAGCGCGTAGGCATTGGCTTCCACGCCGCGAAAATCCTTGCGGGTGATGAAGTTGATGACGCCGCCGATCGCATCGGTGCCGTACAGGGCCGAGGCGCCGTCCATCAGCACTTCGACGCGTGCGATCGCCGCGGCCGGAATGTTGTTCAGGTCCACGCCGGTGTCGTCGCCTGGCGAGGCGAAATTGGCCATGCGCCGGCCGTTGAGCAGCACCAGGGTGGACGAGGTGCCGATGCCGCGCAGGTTGGCGCTGTTCATGCCGCGCTGGTCCACGCCGCCCACGTTGATGCTGACGGCGTCCGTCAGCCCGCCGACGTTGGCCGACAGGCGCGAGAGCAGTTCGGCGGCGGTGGTCACGCCGGCTTTTTCGATGTCCTCGCGCGAAACCACCTGCACGGGCAGCGGCGTTTCGGAGGCGATCTGCTTGATGGCTGAGCCGGTGATTTCAACGCGCGGGAGCGGGGCGCTCGTTTGCGCGAACGCGGCGGGATGGGACAGCAGGCTTGCGGCGCAACCGGCAAAGGCCAGCGTGAGGGCGCGCGACAGGATGGAAGGGGAAGGCAGGGAACGGTGTCTGGGCATGAGTAGAGTGTAAATATTTTTCAATATTGGCACTCTACCCATGTAAAACTGCAAACTCAACAGGATTCGACTGCGGGCGTTTGCTGGATACGACAGTTGGCCGGCAGGCGCGCACCGCCTGCACCTACTTAGTACAGCCCGCGATAGCCAATACTCAGCACCGCCGTGCCCCGGCGCGCATAGCTGATGGCGCCGCCGCGTGGGGCCGGCAGGCTGAGCCAACCGGCCTGCACGAAGCCGAATCCCTTCTCGCTCAGGCGCTGCTCGGCGCCCACCCTGGCTTGCCAGGCGAAGCCGGTCTTGTCGGCGTCGGCCACGCATTTGCAGCCGGAGGACAGGGTCAGGCTCGGCAGCTTGGTGCGCGCCACGCCGGCGCCCAGGGTGGCGTACAGCGACAGCGCGTCGTTGACTGGCAGGCGGCGCGCGACGTTGGCCGTCACGACGTCGTAGCTGCCCTTGGCGCTGACGGCTTCGCCCAGCTCGGCCACCTGGGCGCGCGTGATGCCGATGCGTCCGTGCTGGTATTCCAGCTCGTAGCGCATCTTGTCCTTCTGCTTGCCCGCCGCGATGCCGAACTCGATGCCGCGCTTGAGTTCCAGGCTGGCGTCGACCGTGGGGCCGCCGAAATCGACGGTCGCCGGCCAGCGCTTGAGGTTGTGTGCGCCCAGCTGCGCGCTCCAGTAGCCGAATTCCTTCCCCTCGGGTGGGGATGGCTCCTGCGTCTGTGCCTGCGCCGACAGGGCGACGCCCAACGACGCAATGGGGAGAATTTTGAATACTGTTTTCATCAATACTGTCCGTTTCACAGAATGAAGTGGGTGCCAAACACGGCATTGAGGTCGTCGGCCGTGGCCGTGCCCCCGTGGGCC
>JBKHWY010000679.1:0-2172 GCA_046566285.1 Gammaproteobacteria bacterium
CCATGCGGAATTTTCCCTTGAAACCGGCGAGCGCGTTGGCCTGATCGGCCGGAACGGCACCGGCAAGTCTTCGCTGCTGAAGATCATTTCGGGCCGCATGAAGCTCGACGATGGCCTGCTGGTCATGCAGCAGGGCTTGAAGATCGCCTACGTGGAGCAGGAGCCGCAGTTCGATCCGGCCATGTCGGTGTTCGATGCGGTGGCGCTGGGCATGGGCGACCAGGCCGCCATGCTGGCCGAGTACGAACAACTGACGGGCCAGTTCGGCCAGGGTGACGACGACCGCCTGATGGAGCGCATGCACGAGCTGCAGGTCAAGCTCGATGCCACCGATGGCTGGAACCTGGCCAACAAGGTCGATACCACGCTGGACCGCCTGAACCTGAACCGCGACGCCCTGATGGGCACGCTGTCGGGCGGGATGCAGAAGCGCGTCGCCCTGGCGGTGGCGCTGGTGTCGGCGCCGGACGTGCTGCTGCTGGACGAGCCGACCAACCACCTGGACTTCAAGTCGATCATGTGGCTGGAAGGCTTGCTGCGCGACTTCAAGGGTTCCGTGCTGTTCATCACCCACGACCGCAGCTTCCTGGATAACGTGGCCACCCGCATCATCGAACTGGACCGTGGCAAGCTGCTGTCCTTCCCCGGCAACTTCTCCACCTACCAGACCCGCAAGGCGGAGTTGCTGGAAATCGAGGAGGTGGAAGCGGCCAAGTTCGACAAGTTCCTGGCGCAGGAAGAGGTGTGGATCCGCAAGGGCGTGAAGGCGCGCCGCACACGCGACGAGGGCCGGGTGCGCCGCCTGGAAGCGCTGCGCCTGCAACGGGCCGCGCGCCGCGAGCAGCAGGGCCAGGTCAAGCTGGACGTGGGCGCGGGCGAACGCTCCGGCAAGATCGTGGCGGACCTGGAGAACGTGTCCAAGCGCTATGACGAGAAAGTGATCATCGAGCGCTTCTCGGGCACGGTGCTGCGCGGTGACAAGGTCGGCCTGATCGGGCCGAACGGGGCGGGCAAGACCACCTTGCTGAAGATTATCCTGGGCGAGGAGACGGCCGACGCCGGTACGGTGAAGCTGGGCACCAAGCTGCAGGTGGCCTACTTCGACCAGATGCGCGCGCAGCTCAACGAAGAGGCCAGCCTGATGGACACCATCTCGCCGGGCAGCGATTGGGTCGAGGTGAACGGCCAGCGCAAGCACGTGATGAGCTACCTGAACGACTTCCTGTTCTCGCCCGAGCGGGCACGCTCGCCCGTCAAGTCGCTGTCGGGCGGCGAGCGCAACCGTTTGCTGCTGGCGCGCCTGTTCGCCAAGCCGGCCAATTGCCTGGTGCTGGACGAACCCACCAACGACCTGGACATCGATACTCTGGAACTGCTGGAGGAGCTCTTGGAAGAGTACACCGGCACCGTGTTCCTGGTCAGCCACGACCGCATGTTCCTCGACAACGTGGTCACCCAGGTGATCGTGGCCGAAGGGCAGGGCGTGTGGCGCGAATTTGTCGGCGGCTACACCGACTGGGAGCGCGTGCGCAACCAGGCGCCGGCGGCAGCCGCGCCGAAAGCGGCGGCGAAAAACGCGACGGCGACTCCTGCTGTGTCCGCTACCGCACAGACGAGCGTTGCTAAAAAGGTAAAATTGAGTTACAAGGAGCAGCGCGAGCTGGAGGAACTGCCCGCCCTGATTGCCAGTCTGGAAGACGAGCAGTCGGCGATCACCCAGCAGCTCAATGCCCCGGACTTTTACAAGACCAACCCGGCCGACGCCCGCCGAATGACCGCCCGTTTCGAGGAAATCGACCAGTTGCTGCTCGAGGCCCTGGAAAAGTGGGAAGCCATCGAGGCGCGCGCGAAGGGTGCTTGATCACGCCATTAACGGAGCCTCATGTCCGACCAACAGCAGCCAACTTCAGCGGCCAACGCCGCGCCACTCCTGAGCCGTGCCGGCTGGGCGCGGGTCTTGCCCTTCCTGGCCTACATCTTTTTTATTTTCGTGGTGGACATGCTGACCCGGGCGGGCTTCAGCCCGGCGTCCCTGCGTTGGATGTACGCCGTGAAAATCGCGGTCGTTTCGCTGATCCTGGTCAAATTCTGGTCCGAGTACAGCGAACTCAAGCCCCCGCGCTGCAGTCCCACACAAGCCGTTACCGCCATCCTGGTCGGGGTGGCGGTGTG
>JBKHWY010000680.1:0-2170 GCA_046566285.1 Gammaproteobacteria bacterium
ACGGTGCGGTAGTCGATCGCGGCCGGCAGCACCAGCCCGTCGTTGTAGTCGGTGTGTTCGCCGATCAGGTTCACGCGGCCGGGGGCCTGCACGACGATCTCGGGCGGCACGCCGAAGGTGGCGGTGAATACGTCCCGGGTTTTGGCAACAAGTGTTTCGCTCATGTTCTTCGCTGGCGTTGTTAGGGTTGGGATGGGGTGGTGGTGGCGTCGCTGTGCTGTTCCGTGTAGTGCACGTCCGACAGCGCGCGCAGCTTCTCGGCCGCCTGCTCGGCGGTGAGGTCGCGCTGCGCTTCGGCCAGCATCTCGAAGCCGACCATGAACTTGCGCACCGAGGCCGAGCGCAGCAGCGGCGGATAGAAGTGCGCGTGCAGCTGCCATGGACGGGGATCGCGCTCGTCGAACGGCGCGCCGTGCCAGCCCATCGAATACGGGAACGAGGTCTGGAACAGGTTGTCGTAGCGCGCGGTCAGCTTTTGCAGGACCACGGCCAGGTCGTGGCGCTGTTCAGGCGTCAGGTCGGCCATGCGCTGCACCGCAAAGCGCGGCATCACGAGGGTTTCGAACGGCCAGGTGGCCCAATACGGCACCACCGCGATCCAGTACTCGCTCTTGACCACGGTGCGCTCGTCGCTTTGCGCTTCGCGCTCGGCGTAGTCGAGCAGCAGGGGGCGGCCGTTGGCTTCGAAATAGGCGCGCTGGCGCACGTCTTCCTTCTGCGCCTCGTTGGGCAGGAAGTCGGTGGCCCAGATCTGGCCGTGCGGGTGCGGATTGGAGCAGCCCATCACGGCGCCCTTGTTTTCGAACACCTGCACCCAGCGGTAGGTTTGGCCCAGTTCCGCGCTCTGGTCGGCCCAGGTATCGACGATGCCTTCGATGGCGGGAATCGACAGCTGCGGCAGCGACTTGCTGTGGTCGGGCGAAAAGCAGATCACGCGGCTGGTGCCGCGCGCGGCCATGTTCTGGAACAGCGGGTCCGGGTTTGCTTCGGCGGCCGGGGTATCGGGCATCAGCGCCGCGAAGTCGTTCTCGAAGACGAAGGTGCCGGTGTAATCGGGATTCTTGACGCCGTTGATGCGGGTATTGCCCGCGCACAGGTAGCAAGTGGGGTCATAGGCCGGCTTCGGCGTATTGTCCACGGCCTCCTGCTGGCCTTGCCACGGGCGCTTGGCGCGGTGCGGCGACACCAGCACCCACTCTCCGGTCAGCGGATTGTGGCGTCGATGCGAGTGGTCGGTTGGATTGAACATGAGTTTTCCCTTGCTTGTTTCGGTCCAGCCAGGCGCTCAGCCTGCCTTGGTAAAAGGTCTACGTGCTGTCTATTTGGCAGACGATACAATAACTGGCGGGAGAACGTTCGGGAAGGCCGCGCGTACCGTACGCGGGTTATTTAACTATGACAATTTTCTCTTGAGATACATCGTGGGGATATAGCTGGCATAAGCGTTTGAAGGACGAACCGAGACGCGAAATGGATGTGCTACGCCCACTTCCGCAGGCAGTTTCGGCGGGCCGGCGTTCCATGCCATGCTGACTCAGGAACGCCGTCCCGCGCTGCGTCAAATTGGTATGGATTCGCGCCCCGGGTTGCCCGCCGTGCCGGAGCGGTGGCTTGACGCCCCCCCTCCAGCGATACGGCTCGACCGGACTAGCGAATGAATTTCGGCGGTACCGCTGCAGTCAGCCCCAAGCGATCGTCCGCAGGAAGAACCGCTGGCGCTGGGTATGCACTTCCCGCGCATCGCATACCGGCGCGGCCGGCTTGCCGCGCGGCGTACCGACCGCGCCGGCCGTTTTCTCGTCCTGCCATGGGTGCACGATACGAAACACGTAATGGCATGATCGACCGGATGAATGTCTATGTGCAGTGCGACGTTTTAAGCTGGGCCGCCGCCACTCATTTAACCGAGTAAGGAAAAACGCCTATGAAAACGGGCTCTGCCGCGATCTCGCGCTTGACGACCGCAGGGTCATAAGCGAAGTCGTATTGAACGACCACTCCGCGGGCCTTCTCAATCCCCTTCTCTTTTGCCGCCGCAATCACGCTATCGATAAATGTTTGTGAATACGATAGCGGCGCCAGGAGTCGAGCAGGATCAACCATATCATTGTCGCCGTAGTTGCTCTCCTGATTGCTGAGATCGTAATAACCGACGCCGCACAGATCCTGC
>JBKHWY010000681.1:0-2153 GCA_046566285.1 Gammaproteobacteria bacterium
GGCGGCGGCTCCGGGTGATGAAGTTCCGCGGCCGCCGCTTCCGGGGCGGCTACCACGACTTCAACATCGAGACCGGCGGCGTGCGGGTCTTTCCGCGCCTCGTGTCGGCCGAGCACATGGGCCGCTTCGTGCGGGACGTGCTGCCCAGCGGCTCGCCCGAGCTCGACCTGCTGCTCGGAGGCGGCGTCGAGCGCGGCTCGAGCGTGCTGGTGCTGGGCCCCGCCGGCACCGGCAAGACCAAGCTGGTCGGCTACCTGGCCAAGCGCTTGAACGTGCCGCTGATCCAGGCGTCCGGCTCGGCGCTGGAGTCCGGTTACGTGGGCGGCGGCTCGAAGGCCCTGAACGCCCTGTACCGCAAGGCCTGTGCACGCGGCAGCTGCATCATTTTCCTGGACGAAGCGCAGAGCCTGTTCATGCCGCGCGGCCGCAGCGAAAAGAAATGGGAAGACGACACCGCCAACACCCTGCTGGGTTTGCTCGACGGCGTCAAGAGCGACAAGGGCGCCGGCGTCATCTGGGTGGTGGCCTCGAACTTCGACGATGCCTCGACCGAGATGGACGAAGCCATGCTGCGCCGCTTCTCCGTGAAGATCAATTTCCGCCTGCCGAACAAGAACGAGCGCCTGGAACTGGTCAAGAGCTTCCTGAGCCGCAAGAACGAAGGCATCGTGGACTGGAACGACCTGGACTTGAACCAGGTGGCCGAGATCACCCAGAACCTGAGCCCCGCGCTGCTGGAAACCGTGGTCGAGCGCGCCAGCATGATCTCGATCCAGGAAAAGAAAGTCATCAACACCGACCTGATGTTCCGCGCCTTCGAGCGCGCCACCATCGGCTTGACCGACCGCGCCACCACGGCCGAAAAGCACAAGCAGCGCGAACGCATCGCCCTGCATGAGCTGGGCCACTTCTTCATGCAGATCGACCCCTACCTGCGCCAGGGCCTGTCGCTGGATGAGGTGAAGGAAAAGTCGCACCTGCTGAAGATCTCGACGGAAGCGGTGTCGAAGATCGGCGCGCTGGGCTATGTGCTGCAGTCGGGCGACGACATGTCCCTGCGCACCCTGGAAGAACTCGAGCAGGACGTGATTCAGCTGTACGGCGGGGTGGCGGCGGAAGAACTGTTCTACGGGGCGCGCGGCATCTCGGTGGGCAGCCAGAACGACATCGAGAAGGCCACCAAGATGCTCAACCTGATGGTCAACCGCCTGTCGATGTACTCGCGTTCGAAAATCGACTATACCCAGCTGCAGCACGATGGCAGCGGCGAGCACACCCTGCGCCAGGTCGAGGAAAAATCGGACGAGCTGTACAGCTACACCCTGGGCGCGATCCGCGACTACAAGGCCGTGATCGAATCGCTCAAGGACACCCTGCTGGACCAGTACGTGCTGTCGAAGGACGCCGTGTTTGCCCTGCTGGAAGAGCACTACGATTCGCTGGTGGCGCACATGGCCGGTCCGCGCCATGCCAACCTGAAGCTGTGCACCGAAAGCGCGGCCGTGGCTGTATAAGGCCCCATCGGCACATCCAAATTTATACGGCTGTGTGAACAAAAACGCCCCGGCTGGTGTAGTCTGGTCTCCTGACCTCTACCTGCCGGGCGCGATCATGGACACCCTCTTGCGCAGCGCGCTCGCGCTGCACCTCTCCGCCGGGCACGAGCTCGAGCGCATCCCGGGCCGCGACCTGGTCGTGGCCGCCAAATACCTGATTCCCACCCATGCGCTGCTGGTGCAGGGCGTGCTCAGCGCGGCCGGCATCCCCGCCGTGGTGGCAGACCACCATCGTGCCCAGGCCGACCTGCTGATCGCGCCGGCGCTGGGCGGAGTGCGCATCCTGGTGCCGCCCAGCTTTCTGGCCCAGACCGCCCAGGTGCTGGACGAGTTCGAGCGCGGCGTGTATGCGCTGGGCGACGATGCCGACGTCGGCTAGGGTGGAAACGTTGACGCCCTAACCCCGGCGGAAAGACCCCGACGGAAACACACGACATGGGTTGCCAGCAAGGCCGCCATCCCCCATACTGATAGTTGCGCCTGGGAATCGACAACAAGGGTGCAGCGGTGTCTGCCCACCCGGCAGGAGCACCTCGGACTCAAGTGTGGAAGCGCCGAACAGAGGGGAATTCATGAAGCTTTCGATCGCCGCCAAGG
>JBKHWY010000682.1:0-2151 GCA_046566285.1 Gammaproteobacteria bacterium
CACTCTGCGCGCGGCGGCGCGCGAACACGATTTGATTATCACTTCCGGTGGCGTATCGGTGGGCGAGGAAGACCATGTGCGCCCGGCCGTGCAGGCCGAAGGGCGCCTGGACCTGTGGCGGATCGCCGTCAAGCCGGGCAAACCGCTGGCCTTCGGCGAAGTGCGCCGTGACGGCGGCACTGCATTCTTCATCGGCCTGCCGGGCAACCCGGTCTCCAGCTTCGTCACCTTCCTGCTGTTCGTGCGCCCCTTCATCCTGCGCCTGCAGGGCGTGCGCGGCGACGTGGCCCCGCGCAGCTACGCCATGCGCGCCGACTTCGACTGGCCCAAGCCCGACCGCCGCAATGAATTCTTGCGCGCGCGCCTCAACGACGCCGGTGGCCTGGACCTGTTCCCCAACCAGGGCTCGGGCGTGCTGACCTCGACCGTGTGGGGCGATGGCCTGATCGACAATCCGGCCGGCCAGCCCATCGCGCGGGGCGACACCGTGCGCTTCATTCCGTTCACCGAACTTCGCTAGGAAAGCCACGATGAAGATTTCGCTGAAGTTCTTTGCCAGCGTGCGTGAAGCACTGGGCGCCTCCGAGGAGATCCTGACGCTCCCGCCAAGCGTCACCACGGTGGCCGCCGTGCGTTTCCACCTGATGGGCCGGGGCGGCATCTGGGCCGAAGCCCTTGCGCCCGACCGGCCGCTGCGCACCGCCTTCAACCACGTCATGTGCGGCCCCGATACGCCCATCGAGGAAGGCGGCGAAGTGGCCTTCTTCCCGCCGGTGACGGGCGGCTGATCAGTGCTTGCCGACGAAGTCGGCGATCGCGCTCATCACGGCATCCGGCGCGTCGAACATGGCGAAGTGGCGTGCGTCCGGAATCGACTGCACCGTCAGCTGCGGCGTGCCTTCCATGATCGCCTTGTAGTACGCCGTCTTGGCCGCCTCCGTCATCATCTGTTGCTGCGCATCGACGCTGAAGTAGGGTGACAGCACCAGCACGGGCGCGCTGATCTTCGGCAGCTCGCTGCGCAGGTCCAGCGCGAACAGCTCCGCCATGTAGCGCGCCACTGCCGCCGGATCGCTTTGCGCGGACAGCTTGGCCAATTCGTCGGCGCGTACGATGTCGGTCGATCCGATGCTGCGCATGTACTGCTGCTGCGAGAGCGCGAAGGCTTGCGGACTCAGTGCCGCCATTTGCCGGGTCATGTTGTCCCCCATGCGGGCGCGCTGCCCCGTCGGTATGTCCTCGGTGCCGGGAAACACCGGCAAGCCGTCGAGCGCCACCACACCCTTGACGAGCTCGGGCCGCTGCGCCGCCACCAGCAGCGCCAGGCTGCCGCCCAGGCTATGGCCGATGAGCACGGGGCGCACCAGCTTGCGCGATTCGATCAGCTTCATGATGGACGCGCGCGCCGCATCCAGCGTCTGGCCGGGCACGGCAGGCCGGCCGGCAAAGCCGGGGAAGGTCAGCACGTAGACGGTGTACTTGTCCTTGAAGCGCCGCACGCCCTCCTGCCACGCCCAGGCGCCGCTGGCAAGACCCGGAATGAAGACCAGCGCACGCGGGCCATTGCCATGGCGTTCCACCAGGGTGGCGCCAACGTCGAAGCGTTCGGCGGGCGCCAGCTCGAAGGCGTAGCGGCTGGGCGGCTCCGCAGCGCCGGACAGTGGGGCGGCCAGCGCCATGCAAACAGCCACACCAAGCTTGAACATCAGACGGGCAATCATGGGGTCTCCTTATCAGGGGTAAAGATGGCCTCGATGGGCCGGTTGAACAGGCGGGCGATGGCGAACGCCAGCGGCAGGCTGGGGTCGTAGCGCCCGGTTTCGATGGCGTTGACGGTCTGGCGCGACACGTTGAGCAGTTCCGCCAGGTGGGCCTGGCTCCAGCCCAACTCGCCGCGCAGTTCGCGCACCAGGTTGATCATCGGGCCATCCAGCCGCGCACCAGGGCGATGACGAGCCAGCTACCTCCCAGCATGGGCCAGACGGCGAACATCGACAGGCGCGG
Organism: Gammaproteobacteria bacterium; assembly: GCA_046566285.1. Classification (GTDB taxonomy): domain Bacteria; phylum Pseudomonadota; class Gammaproteobacteria; order Burkholderiales; family Burkholderiaceae_D; genus Telluria_A. The sequence goes on from JBKHWY010000682.1 coordinate 2,005, forward strand.
AAAACCGGCGTTCTCCAGAAAACCGTAGGTGAAGGTGGCGGCGGCCGTGATGGCGGCGGCCAGCGTGGTGTTCTCGAGGATGGTCTGGCGCATGTATTCGTCGATGCGGCGCAGGTTGCGGGCAATGGCCCGGATCATCAGCGCAAA
>JBKHWY010000683.1:0-2125 GCA_046566285.1 Gammaproteobacteria bacterium
TCACCCCTTCGGTGGGAATGAAGCCTTCCTGCCAGCGCCCGTTGAACAGCAGCCGCTCCTCCGGGCCGTGCAGGATGAAGCGCTCGTCGTAGGTGGGCTTGTCCGCATATGGGTCGCGCTGGATGATCCCCAGGTCGGCCAGGATGGCGCGCACATGGGTCGATTCCGGCGACGGCAGCGGCAGGTAATGTGCGCCGGTCGGGTACTCGAACTGTCCGAAGCGCCCGCCCGCCGCATTGCCATAGGCTTGCGGCCCGTCGATCATCAGGGCGCCGCCGTGGCCTTCCTTCTTCAGCTTCCAGGCCGCAGCCAGGCCGGCGATGCCGGAACCGAGGATGACGATATCGGTGTCGATGGTCTCGGCGGGCGCGGGCAGCTGGCGGCGGTCGCGCAGGAAGTGGCCTTCGTCGCGGCCGGGATAGCGTACCTGCGCAGGGGTCTCCTGCCAGCGCTGAAAGCCGATGCCGGTGGCAGCCGCCGCGCCGGCGGCACTGGCATAAGCGATAAAGGAACGCCGGTCCATCAGCGGATCACCTGGCGCCAGTCATGTTCGAATTCGTGCACCAGCGACTGGGTATTCAAGCGGTTGGGCGCCATCTGGCGCGGCTGCATGTCGGGTGGGAAGTTGAACATCTCGCGCGTGGTGTCGGCATTCAGAAAGCGCATCGGCAGGCGATAACTGGTGGGCGGTGCGTACTGCTGCTGGGGCGAGGCCAAAATAAAGCCCCACTCGCCGAACGAGGGCACGTAGGCGTGGTACGGATAAGTCTTCATGCCCACTTCGCGCAAGGTGGCGTCGATGGTCCAGAAGGCGTTCGGCGCGAAGAACGGCGAGGTCGATTGCACCACCACCAGGCCATTGGCCGCCACGTGGCGCTTGACGTTGCCGTAGAACGGCACCGAATACAGTTTGCCCAATGCGAAGCTGGACGGGTCGGGAAAGTCGATGATGGCCGCATCGAACATCGACGCGTCGTTCTGCAGCCAGATGGCCGCATCGGTGTTGACCACCTTGACGCGCTTGTCGGCGAACGAGCCTTTGTTGAGGGCGACGAGCTCCGGACGGCGGCTGAATGCGCCCGTCATGGCCGGGTCCAGGTCGACCAGCACCACTTCCTCGATGTTCGGATAGCGCAGGATCTCGCGCAGGGCCAGGCCGTCGCCCCCGCCCAGGACCAGCACCCGGCGCGCCCATGGCAAGGCTTGCAGGGCCGGATGAACCAGCGCCTCGTGATAGCGGTATTCGTCGCGCGAGGAAAACTGCAGGTTGCCGTTGATGTAGAGGCGCAGGTCGTCCTTCCAGCGCGTGATCACCAGGCGCTGGTACTGGGTGCTGGTGGAGTACACCACCTCGTCGCCGAACAGGCCATGCTCGCCCCACTGCACCAGCTTGTCCGACAGGGCAAAGCCGGCCACCAGGGTCACCATCACGGCGCCCGCGCGCAGCGCCCGCCCGGCCGCATGACTCAACTCGGCGCGGAACACGTACAGGGTCCAGAAGCCCACGGCCACATTGAGCATCCCGAACAGGAAGCCGGTGCGCACCAGGCCGAGATACGGCGCCAGCACCAGCGGGAACAGCAGCGAGACGGCCAGCGCACCCAGGTAGTCGAAGGTCAGCACCCGGCTGACCAGTTCATTGAAGGCGGTGTCGCGCGCGTTCAGGGCGCGCATCACCAGCGGCACTTCCATGCCGACCAGGGCGCCGACCAGGAACACCAGCACATACAGCAGGGTGCGAAACGGCGCGGCCATCCACGAGAAGGTCATGAACAGCAGGGCGGCCGAGATGCCGCCGATCAGGCCCACGGCCAGTTCGATGTCGATGAAGCGCGCCAGCACGTCCTCGTCGTTCACATACTTGGACACGTGCGCGCCCACGCCCATGGCGAACAGGTAGCAGCCGATGATGGTGGAGAACTGCAGGATGGAGTCGCCCAGCAGGTAGCTGGAGAGGGCGCCGGCGATGAGCTCATACGCGAGGCCGCAGGACGCTACCACAAAAACGGACAGGATAAGAATTCTTTTTGTCATGGGGCCGGTTTTGATCTAAGATCGCGGTGCGTTGTCATTGACTGATTATCAAAAAAACCCAGTTTCGTTCATCGTGTACTGCCTCTGGGCA
>JBKHWY010000684.1:0-2122 GCA_046566285.1 Gammaproteobacteria bacterium
TCATCAACGAGAAGCCCTGCCCGGCCTGCGAAGGGGCGCGCCTGCGCACCGAGGCACGCTACGTGAAGGTCGGCAGCGGCAAGCAGCAGCGCGCCATCTACGAGGTGGCGAAAAAGCCCTTGCGCGAGTGCCTGGACTTCTTTGAAAAGCTCACCTTGAAGGGCGCGAAGAAGGACATCGCCGACCGGGTGATCAAGGAGATCGTCTCGCGCCTGAAGTTCCTGAACAACGTGGGCCTGGACTACCTGTCGCTGGACCGCAGCGCCGACACGCTCTCGGGCGGCGAAGCGCAGCGCATCCGCCTGGCCTCGCAGATCGGCTCGGGCCTGACGGGCGTGATGTATGTGCTGGACGAGCCGTCCATCGGCCTGCACCAGCGCGATAACGACCGCCTGATCGACACCCTCAAGCACTTGCGCGACATCGGCAACAGCGTGCTGGTGGTGGAGCACGACGAGGATGCCATCCGCACGGCCGACTACGTGGTGGACATGGGCCCGGGCGCAGGGGTGCATGGCGGCGTGGTGATCGCCGAAGGCCCGCTGAAGGACATCCTGAAGAACAAGAACTCGCTGACGGCCAAGTACCTGAGCGGGGCACTGAAGATCGAGGTGCCGAAGAAGCGCCACGCGCCCGATCCGAAGCGCCAGCTGGTCATTACCGGGGCGACGGGCAACAACCTGAAGAACGTGACGCTCAAGCTGCCGGTGGGCCTGCTCACCTGCGTGAGCGGGGTGTCCGGTTCGGGCAAGTCGACGCTGGTGAACGATACGCTGTACCCGGCCCTGTCGCGCCACCTGTATGGCTCGCAGACCGAGCCGGCGCCGCACACCAGCATCAGCGGCCTGGAACACTTCGACAAGGTGATCGCGGTGGACCAGGCGCCGATCGGGCGCACGCCGCGTTCGAACCCGGCCACCTACACGGGCCTGTTCACGCCGATCCGCGACCTGTTCTCGGAAGTGCCGGCGGCGAAGGAGCGCGGCTACAGCGCCGGGCGCTTCTCGTTCAACGTCAAGGGCGGGCGCTGCGAAGCCTGCCAGGGCGATGGCGTGCTGAAGGTGGAGATGCACTTCCTGCCGGACGTGTACGTGCCCTGCGACGTCTGCAAGGGCAAGCGCTACAACCGCGAAACGCTGGAAGTGCAGTACAAGGGCAAGAGCATCACCGACGTGCTGGAGATGACGGTGGAGGACGCACATGCGTTCTTCAAGCCGGTGCCGCTGATCGCCCGCAAGCTGCAAACGCTGCTGGACGTAGGCCTCGGCTACATCAAGCTGGGGCAGAGCGCGACCACGCTGTCGGGGGGCGAAGCGCAGCGCGTCAAGCTGTCGCTGGAACTGTCCAAGCGCGACACCGGCCGCACCCTGTACATCCTGGACGAGCCGACCACCGGCCTGCACTTCCATGACATCGACCTGCTGCTGAAGGTGATCCACCGCCTGCGCGACCAGGGCAATTCGCTCGTCATCATCGAGCACAACCTGGACGTCATCAAGACGGCCGACTGGGTGGTGGACCTGGGGCCGGAAGGCGGCGCGGGGGGCGGGCGCATCGTCGCCACCGGCACGCCGGAAGAAGTGGCCGAGAATCCCGACAGCGTGACGGGCAAGTACCTCAAGCCCCTGCTCAAGCAGTAAACACGGGGGCCGCCGCGCCAGTGATAGCATGGCCGATTTGACCACTGTTTGGGGAGGATCGGCGCGATGGATGCGAAGCGACGACTGGCGGAAAACCTCGGCCTGGCGCTGGCCGGCGGACTGGCCCTGCGCTGGGGCTTCGGCCTGCATCCCGTCTGGTGGCTGGCCTGGCTGGCCCCCGCTCCGCTGCTCCTGGCCGCGCTGCGCGCCACGCCGCGCCAGGCCTTCGGCCTGGCTTTGCTCGCCGCCCTGATCGCCACCAGCGGCCAATACCACTATTTTTCCATCGTGATGCCCGGCGCGGGCGCCATCGTCGTAACCGTGCTGCTGGCGCTGGTATGGGTGCTGGTCGTCATGCTGACCCGTCGCGTGCTGCTGCGCGCTGGCACGCCGTGGGCGGTCCTGGCCTACCCGCTGCTGTGGTGCGCGCTCGACACGCTGCTTGCGCACCTGCACCCGGACGGCAACTGGACCAGCCTGGC
>JBKHWY010000685.1:0-2103 GCA_046566285.1 Gammaproteobacteria bacterium
TCGATGGCGAGCGCGTCGGTGACGCGGTCACCTTTCTTCGCTCTGCGGTGGGCGTTTTCAACACTTAACGGTGACAGCGCCTACTGCGCGCAGTAGCGGTTGCGTCCGGCTGCCTTGGCCTGGTAGAGCCGCGCATCGGCCTGGCCCACCAGGTCATCGGGCACGCCCCCATCTTGCGGCGTGATGCTGGCAATGCCCATGCTCACGGTGACCCACTGCGCCACGCCCGAGCCCGTGTGCGGAATCGACAGCGTGCGCACTTCGTCCAGCAGCCGGCGCGCCACCGCGGCGGCGCCGTCCTCGTCCTCCTGCGGCAACAGGATGGCGAATTCTTCTCCGCCGTAGCGCGCCACCATGTCCTGCGGACGTCCGGCCGCGCGCCGCATCGCCCCGGCCACCTGGCGCAGGCAATCGTCGCCGGCCTGGTGGCCATACGCGTCGTTGAAATTCTTGAAGTAGTCGATATCGACCAGGATCAGCGCCACCGGCTGGCCGCCGCGTGCGCAGCGGCGCCATTCGTTGGCGATGGCGTCATCAAAAGCGCGCCGGTTCGACACGCCCGTCAGCCCGTCGGTCAGCGTCAGCGCGCGCAAGGCGTCGCTCTGGCGCTTGACGGTCAACTGGGTGCGCACGCGCGCACGCACCACGGCCGCATTGACCGGCTTGGTGATGAAGTCGGCCGCGCCGGCGTCGAGCGCACGGGTCTCGTCTTCCGGCGTCTTCAGGGCCGTAACGAAGATGATCGGAATGTCGCGCGTGGCGGCCGATTCGCGCAGCTTGCGGCACACCGCATAGCCGTCCATGTCCGGCATCATGGCGTCGAGCAGGATCACGTCCGGCAGCTGCTGCTGGGCCAGTTGCAGGGCCTTGGCGCCGTTCATGGCAAACAGGACGTCGTGCTCGTCCTGCAGGGCCTGATGCAGGATCTGGATGTTCTCCATCGCGTCATCGACGACCAGAATACGGCCATGTTGGGCCATCGGGTTCCAGCTCATGCACTTCCTTTCGCTTCTTCCATCGTCAGCATCACATCCTGCACCAGCGCGGCGGCATTGGCAAATGCCAGCGATCCCACCGACTCGGCCAGGGCCGCACTTTGTTCCGGCGCCAGCGCCAGTTCCAAGGCGGGGCGCAGCGCGCCAAAGGCGGCGATGGCTTTCAGGTTGTTATTCTGGAGGAGGGGCAACAACTCCGCCAGGCTCGTTTGCAGGGCCGCCACATCGGCGTGCGCGAGCGGCGCCTGCGCGGCCGCCTCGGGCAGGCGCCGGGCGCCATCGAACACCGTGGCCAGCGCCTGCTCCAGGCGCGCGAGCACGCTGGCCAGCGTGGTCTCGTCGGCGCTCGCAAGGGCCAGCTCGGCTTCCTGCGCCAGCGCGGCCACCTCCACCGCGCCCAGGTTGGCGGCCACGCCGCGCAGGCGATGCATCAGGGGCTTGGCTTGCGCAGGCAGGCCGGCGCGCACCAGCGCGCGCACTTCCGCCAGCGCGCTGCCCTGCGAGGCTTCGAAGCGCTTCAACACGCTGACGAACTTGTCGGCATGGCCGCCGAAACGGGCGATGGTGTTGGCCAGGTCGATGCCGGGAATCGGCGCCAGCGCGGGCGCGATCGCTGCCACTGCCGTGACGGACTGCGGGGCGGCCTGGAGGATTGGCCGGCCGCCCGCGCGCGTGGCCCCCGCGCTGGTCAGGCGGCGGATCGCGGCCACCAGCCGGTCCACGTCGATCGGCTTGGCCACATGGCCATCCATGCCGGCGTTGATGGCGTGGACCCGATCGTCCTCCATGGCGTTGGCAGTCATCGCGATGATCGGCAGCGACGCCAGGCCCATCGCCCGGATCTCGGCGGCGGCCTGATAGCCATTCATGACCGGCATCTGGATATCCATCAGCACCGCGTCATAGCGGTTGGGGCGCTCGGCCAGCAGGCTGACGGCGATGCGTCCGTTGGCGGCGATGTCCACCTGCGCGCCCGCGTGCACCAGCAGGTAGTGCGCCACTTCCTGGTTGATCGGATTGTCCTCCACCAGCAGGACCGACAGGCCGTCGAGTCGGCCCAGCAAGGCCTGGCGCTCCGGCTCGTCCATCGAGGCCGCCTTGCCGGTGG
>JBKHWY010000686.1:0-2101 GCA_046566285.1 Gammaproteobacteria bacterium
GCCAGGCTGTCAAGGTCGACGGCGAAGAGCTGCTGGTGATGCGCGAAGAAGACATCATGGCTGTCGTCAACCAGTAATCAGCCTTCCGCTTCACGAACTAACCCTACGAATTCACGGAGAAAACAAACATGGCAGCAAAAGATGTAGTGTTCGGCGACGCAGCGCGCGCCAAGATGGTTGAAGGCGTCAACATCCTGGCCAACGCCGTTAAAGTCACCCTGGGTCCCAAGGGCCGCAACGTGGTCCTGGAGCGTTCGTTCGGCTCCCCCACCGTGACCAAGGACGGTGTGTCGGTCGCCAAGGAAATCGAGCTCAAAGACAAGCTGATGAACATGGGCGCGCAGATGGTCAAGGAAGTCGCTTCCAAGACCAGCGACAACGCCGGTGACGGCACCACCACCGCCACCGTGCTGGCCCAGGCCATCGTGCGCGAAGGCATGAAGTTCGTGGCCGCCGGCATGAACCCGATGGACCTGAAGCGCGGCATCGACAAGGCCGTGGCCGCCACCGTCGAGCAGATCAAGACCATCGCCAAGCCATGCACCACCAGCAAGGAAATCGCCCAGGTGGGCTCGATCTCCGCGAACTCGGACGCATCGATCGGCGAGCGCATTGCTGAAGCCATGGAAAAAGTCGGCAAGGAAGGCGTCATCACCGTGGAAGACGGCAAGTCGCTGAATGACGAGCTGGACATCGTGGAAGGCATGCAGTTCGACCGCGGCTACCTGTCGCCGTACTTCATCAACAACCCGGACAAGCAAGTGGCTATCCAGGACAACCCATTCGTCCTGCTGTGCGACAAGAAGATCTCGAACATCCGCGATCTGCTGCCGATCCTGGAGCAAGTGGCCAAGGCTGGCCGTCCGCTCTTGATCATCGCTGAAGACATCGAAGGCGAAGCACTGGCGACCCTGGTGGTCAACAACATCCGCGGCATCCTCAAGACCTGCGCAGTGAAGGCGCCTGGCTTCGGCGACCGCCGCAAGGCCATGCTGGAAGACATCGCCATCCTGACCGGTGGCCAGGTGATCGCCGAAGAAGTCGGCCTGACCCTGGAAAAGGTCACGCTGAACGAACTGGGCCAGGCCAAGCGTATCGAAGTGGGCAAGGAAAACACCATCATCATCGACGGTGCCGGTGCTGCCGCCAACATCGAAGCACGCGTCAAGCAAGTGCGCATCCAGATCGAAGAAGCGACCTCGGACTACGACCGTGAGAAGCTGCAAGAGCGCGTGGCCAAGCTGGCTGGCGGTGTTGCCGTGATCAAGGTCGGCGCTGCCACCGAAGTCGAGATGAAAGAGAAGAAAGCCCGCGTGGAAGACGCGCTGCACGCCACCCGCGCTGCCGTGGAAGAAGGCATCGTGCCAGGCGGCGGCGTAGCCCTGCTGCGCGCCCGCGCCAACCTGAAGGACCTGAAGGGCGACAATCCTGACCAGGACGCCGGCATCAAGATCGTCCTGCGCGCCATGGAAGAGCCGCTGCGCATGATCGTCCAGAACGCTGGCGAAGAGTCGTCGGTAGTGGTGGCAGCCGTCATCAACGGCAGCGGCAACTACGGCTACAACGCCGCCAACGGCACCTATGGCGACATGGTTGAAATGGGCGTGCTGGATCCAGCCAAAGTGACCCGCTCGGCCCTGCAAAACGCAGCGTCGATCGCCGGCCTGATGCTGACCACCGACGCGATGGTCTGCGAACTGCCAGAAGACAAGCCAGCTGCTGGTGGCATGGGCGGTATGGGTGGCATGGGCGGCATGGGTGGCATGGACGGCATGATGTAATCAGCCGACCAGCTCACGCTGTTCGACAAGCCCGCAGGGTTCGCGCCCTGCGGGCTTTTTTGTTGGTGCGGTTCGGGACTGGGGGGTAATGCAGAAAGCGGTACGACAGCCTCTATCCACATCGTTAGCCTTGGATTCGTCGTCCTGGCGAAGGCCAGGACCCCTGGCGCGTTCCTTCAATGACATCGTTCCTCTCTGAGCAAGCGCGGTATGGGTCCCGGCCTTCGCCGGGACGACGGTTTTGAGTGTGTTGGGGTACACAAACAGTGCATTGTGCTGCACTTTACCCCCCAACAATCACCCCTCCGCCATCCTGATCC
>JBKHWY010000687.1:0-2101 GCA_046566285.1 Gammaproteobacteria bacterium
GTACATCACCAGGTCGATGGCCAGGGCCTGGTTGCGCGAAAAACGCGACACCGCCAACTGCTGGCCGCCCAGCGTGGCGCCGGAGATGCCGCCTGGACCGCGCGGCAGCGGGGCGATGCCGACCTGGCCGCGGATGCCGCTGGCCGGGCCGTTGGCAATGGCCCAGGCGTACGGCCAGTTGCGCATGAAGGCCACCTTGCCGGCGCTGAAGGCGCCCAGGGCGTCATCCTCGTCGCTGGTCAGGACGCTCTTTGGCGAGATGGTGCCGATCCAGTTGCGCGCCATCTGCAGGGCGCTGGAGGCGCGCGGGTTGTCGATGGTGACCTGGCCGTCCTCGCGCACGATGGCGCCGCCGCCGTGGCCGACCATCCATTCGAGCGCGGCGCAGCTCAAGCCTTCGTAGGCGCGCGCCTGCCAGACATAGCCCCAGAAGTCGCGCTTTCCGGCGCCCCGTTCGGCGTCCTGGATGCGCGCGGCCGTGCGTTCCAGTTCGTCCCAGGTGGCCGGCACGGGCAGCTTGTAGCGCGCCAGCAGGTCCTTGCGGTAGAACATCAGGCCGGCATCGGTGAACCAGGGCATGGCGATCAGGCGGCCATTGACCGTATTGTTGCGCACGATGCCGGGGAAGTGCTGGCCGATGGTGGCGGCGGCCGGCTTGGACAGGTCCACGAACGAGCGCGCCAGCACGCCCGGCCAGACGATGTCGATCATGTAGATGTCGATGGCGGGGGACTGGGCGCCGAGCAGCTGCTTGTACAGGTCCAGCCGGCGCGAGCCGGAGCGCGGCACGGGAATGAGCTTGATGGCATGGCCGTTCTGGCGCGCCCACTGCTGGGCGCCTTCCAGGCACACCTCGGCCGCCAGCCCGACGGCATCGCAGGCCAGCGTCAGTGTGGCGGCGCGAACCGGCGCGCTGGCGAGCACCGACGTCATGGTGAGCGCGGCGGCGAGCACGGCCGCCGGCAACGTCCGCCAGGTCATGAAGGTCCTCAATGCCATTTTGCAACCATTTTCAGGGGAACTAGAATTGCCTTAGCGCAATACGATAGCACACGGTTGACTTGCAGTCGTCGCCGGTGACTGAAACGTTGTGAATTGTTCCCAGCGGGTAACCATAAAAAACGCTAAGTTCTTTATCGAAAGTTATTGACAACGATATCATTCCGGGCGTCTAATGATATTTCTCATTGGCGATGTGGACCGGATGGTGGTTGCCGGATGCTGGGCCGCACTGCTTGAACATCAATGGGAATCTCCTCTTGACGCCGGCCGCGAGCCCCCTCGCTGCCGGCTTTTTTTTGACACGCCCGGGGCCGCCCCGGTGAGATGGGGCGATTGTGCTGCAAAAACCACATCGTGAGCGCTCCAATGGTATCGATGACATTTCTGTTGACATCGATAGCATTGTTTGTTTCAATGAATCATGTACTTGAGAAAGTGACATTGGCGGAAAGCTCCGCTCTCGGGTCATGGCCGCCAACTCGGGGTCGGATCGGTCCAGGAAGACGGACTTAACCATAACAAGAGACTTGAAGATGAAAACTCAAACCAACTTGCTGCTGTCGTCGGTGACCATCGCGGTGCTGACCCTCATCCACCAGGCGGCCATTGCCCAGGAAGCGGCCGCCGACGCCGGTTCGGGGGCGGCGTCGCAGCAGAGCGCCAGCGTGCAGAACGAAATCAAGCAGGTGGTCGTGACCGGTACCTCGTCGGCGCGTGGCACCCGCAAGATCGACACCAGCTTCTCGATCACCACCGCCAACGAAGAACAGCTGCGCTCGGCCGCGCCCAGCAGCACCGCCGACGTGCTGAAGATCGTTCCGGGCGTGTATGCGGAAGCCACCGGCGGCCAGTCGGGCGCCAACCTCGAGGTGCGCGGCTTCCCCTCGGGCAGCGATTCGCCCTTCGTCTCGGTACAGCTGGAAGGCAATCCGATCTACCCGGTGCCGGTGCTGTCCTTCTTCGAAGGCTCGTCGGCCTTCCGCCTGGACGACACCATCGAGCGCGTGGAAGTGCTGCGCGGCGGCCCCAGCACGATCTATTCGGTGGGCCAGCCGGGCGTGCTGATGAACTTCATCCTGAAGAAGGGCGACGACACGCC
>JBKHWY010000688.1:0-2099 GCA_046566285.1 Gammaproteobacteria bacterium
TCGGCGCCCACTTCGAACACGTAGCCATGCTTCTTGCCGCTGGCGCTGACGGCGTCCGAGCTGACTTCCTCGCAGCTGAGCCACGTGCCCCAGGGCGTGATGCCGCCGGCGCAGTTGGTTTGCGTGCCGCCCAGGCTGGGGGTGACGCTGACCCAGTCGCCGTCGCGGAACACGAGGTTGGTGGTGCCGCCGCCGAAGCGGTTGGCGGAGGTCGCGCTCACGGCGCCGCTGTCGTACACGCCGGCCGTGTCGATGAAGTTGGCCGCGCCGGTGGAACCGACTTCGTGGTTGCGCACCAGGACCAGTTCCGTGCTGCGGCCGACCTTGCGCGAGACGATCACGCCCATGCCGTCATGCGCGGCCGGGCAGGGCATGCCATTGCTCATCCGGTCGCCGCGCCAGCCGAAGCTCTTGTAGGCGAAGCCGGCCGGCAGCTGCAGCAGGGGCAGGCCGGTGGAAAGATCATTGACCGGCGCGATGGGGCCATACGGGCTGTCGATCAGGGTGGTGGCGCCATTGGCGGCGTGCGCCTGCTGCGCGGCCAGCGCGCCGAGCGCACCGGCGAACGGCAGGGTGGTGGCGCCCGCGATCCCCTTGAGCAGGCTGCGGCGGCTGGTTGAAACTTCGTGGTTCATCGTGTCGTTCCGTGGTAGCTGGGTGAGGGGGCAAACGCATTGAAAACGCAGCGATTACAACAAAGATTTGCTACCGGCCCATGACAGCACAATGACAAGTGTGTGAATGGTGTGAAGCTGCGCGCCTGTGTGCGCCAGCCAACGGTCATGGGCGCCGAGCGGTATTAGCCTGCGGGTATCTTGAAACGTCACACCAAGGAGAACGCCATGCCCACCGGAGCCAGCCCGAAACGCGAGCACGAATACAAGGAACTGGAGAAGAAGTTTGAGGAAGAGCACCGCTATCCCGGCCGTGAGAAGGAAGTGGCGGCGCGCATCGTCAACAAGCAGCGCGCCGAGCACGGCGAGACCAAGGACGCCAAGTCCGGCAAGTCGAAGTAGTCGGGAAAAGTAAGTCGCGACCTGGGCGCCATGCGGCGCCAGGCCGAAGACGCCAGGCCCCGCTAGGCCGAAGGCGCCGCGCCGCTCCGTTGGATCGGCAGGCGCATGACCAGCAGGGTGCCGCCCTCGACGCTCCAGTTCAGCTGGGCGCCGATGGCGGCGGCACGCCGCAGCTGGTTCTGCACCCCCTTGCCATGCCCGGCGCCATCCGGCTCCGGCGCAAAGCCGATGCCGTTGTCGCGGATAGAGACCAGCACGTGCCCGTCCTCGACCGCGGTGCCCACTTCGATCTCGCTGGCGCGCGCATGCTTGACGATGTTGGTGAACGCCTCCTGCAGGATGCGCAGCACGTGCAGCGAACTGCGCGGGTCCAGCCACTGCAGGGGCGGCACGGCGCCCACCTGCCAGCGCAGCCGCACGCCGGCCTGCTCGAGGCGCTGGCCCAGGCGAAAGCGCAGCGTGGCCAGCAGCAGCAGCAAATCTTCCTGGATCGGCTCCATCGAGTCGATCGTCAGGCGCAGGTCATCGATGCAGGCGCGCAGGATGTCGGTCACGGCAGCCTTGTCCAGCGGCCCGCTTTCCACCGCCATCAGGGCCGACACCAGGGATGACCCCATGCCGTCGTGCATGTCCTGCATCAGGCGCTGGCGCTCTTCGCTGCGGGTCTGGCGCTCTTCGATGATGCGCAGGCGCCGGTAGCTGGCGTCCAGTTGCTGCTCGCGCGCGGCCAGCTGCTGTTGCAGGCTGGCGTTGGCGCGCCGTACCGCGTCGTGCGCTTCCAGGTAGCGGTGGTGCACGATGTGCATGAACACCAAAAAGGCGCCCAGGTTGGTGTACGGCCCCAGGTAGATCAGCTCGGGGTCGAGCACGTTGATCTGCAGGAGAAAGTCGAACAGGCCCACGGCCATGCCGAGGATGCCCCAGACGCTCAGCAGCACACCGTTCTTCGACCCGCTGCGGCGCGACTTGGCCAGTCCGATGCCCGCCAGGCTCAAGCCCAGCACCAGCAGGATGGCGTAGGCCAGCGGCGCGATGCTGTAGGCGTCATGCGCACCGAGTGCGCCGGGCAGGGTGGCGATGCCC
>JBKHWY010000689.1:0-2099 GCA_046566285.1 Gammaproteobacteria bacterium
GCCGCCCGGACGGGGCTGCCTAGTCGACCCGCTGGCCGTAGCCGATTTCGCGGCCGCGCTGGCGCACCACCACACCGCTGGCCGGCCCCGCGTCGGTGACCTTGAATTCGAGCTCGGCCTCGTACTCATCGTTCTTGAAGGTATGCGGGCCGATTGGTTCGAGCAGGCGCATCTTGCCTTCGTAGTAGGTCATCAGGTTGGCGCCCACGCGGCGGAACTGCAGGGGCGGCATGTTGCCTGCGAAATTGCCGACATAGCGGTCAATCTGTTCGGCTGACAGCGCCGGGGTGGCCGGGGTGGCGGCTGGCGCGGCGGCGGCGGGTTTCGCCTCAGGGGCGGACTGGGCCTGCGCGGCGGCGGACAGGGGAATGCTCAGCGAACAGAGCAGGCTCAGGGCGGAGAAGATGGAGAGGGCGCGCATGATGTCTCGACATTGTTGTTGGAACGGACATCATACGGCGCATTGTTACCGGTAAATACTGGTTGTACGCCCATATGCATCGAAAAAATGCACGGGCGCCTCAGCTGCCCTCAGCTGGGCTCGATCAGGCGCGGCTCGCCCGTCAGGTTGATGGGCGGCGCCGGCATGACGTGGGCGCGGTTCCAGATGCCGGCCCAGCCGGGCGGCCAGCCGATCGGCGGACCGTCATAGGCCGGCAGGCCGGCGCGCACGGCAATCACCGGCACGGGCGGCATCTCGCGCAGGCCGTCGGCGGTGGCGCGTTCCATGTCCAGGCTGTACATATAGCCGGGCAGCAGCGCATCGCACACGCTGGCGAACCAGGCCGTGTGGTCTTCGTCGCGCCCCAGCGCCTGCGCCAGGCCTTGCGGGTCGAACCTGGCCAGCGCGTGCACCAGCTCCTGCGTGGACGCGCCTGGCGTGTCGCCCCAGCCCATCACCGGATTGACGTTGTAGTCCGCGCCCGAGCCATACCAGCCTTCACGCCAGGAACGCTGCATCCAGTCGCGCTGGCCGGTGAACAGATGCCAGCGCCAGTGCAGGCCGGACGGCTTGGGCCAGGAGCGCAGGTAGAGCTTCTGGTAGCCGGCCTGGTGCAGCTCGCGCACCATTGCCATCAAGCGCGCATGCGGCATGCGGTCGGGCGGCTGGCGGCGAAAACGGATCGCCTCGCCATCGGCGTGCTGCACGTCGTCGGTGGACAGGTTCAGGTCGAGCGTGCGGGTCTCGCTGCCGAAGCGCGCCGAGATCCAGCCGGTGAGCAGGTTGACATGCGTGATCACCCCATAGCCGCGGTGGCGATGAAAAATCACAGTTCCGGGAGCAACAGCTTTCATGGGAAATCCGCAGGCAAAGAAGATGAGTGTACCGAAGGCGGGGGGCGCACACAAAGGGCCGTCACAAGATGAAACAACACGTTGACAACAACACATTGAGGACCGGGTTCGCGATGGCAGCGTTTCGACATCGCCTGCCTCACACGGTATCATAAGTCCCCATCCCATTTGGACGATTCCTTCACTTATGAGCCTGCGCATCATCGCCACCGGCGGCACGTTCGACAAGCACTACGACGAGCTGAGCGGCAAACTCGGCTTCGGCAAAAGCCACCTGCCTGAAGTCATCGCACGCAGCCGCATGACGGTGCCGGTGGTGCTGGAAGAACTGCCCCTGCTCGATTCGCTCGACATGCAGGACAGCGACCGCGAACGGGTGCTGGCCGCCTGCCGCGCGTCGCTGGAGAGCGACATCGTCATCGTGCACGGCACCGACACCATGCGCGAAACGGCCGCCGTGCTGGGCGCCGCCGCGCTGGCGCAGACGATTGTCCTGACCGGCGCCATGATTCCCTACGAAATCGCCGGTTCGGACGCCCTCTTCAACCTCGGCTTTGCCACCGCCGCCGCGCAGGTGCTGCCGGCCGGGGTGTACGTGGCCATGAACGGCAAGGTGTTCACCTGGGATAACGTGACCAAGAACCGCAGCGCCGGGGTGTTCCAGGCGCTGTGAAAGCCCTTGTGATATCCAAACCGTAACTCATTGGCAAAGCATGCTGGCTTCGTAACTTTAAAACCGTCGTCCCCGCGAAGGCGGGGACCCATAGCGCATGTGCTCAGAGTGGAACGCCTTCACTGAGGGA